>JANXYE010000150.1 GCA_025350285.1 Chloroflexota bacterium | reverse complement strand
AGTTCGCCCTCCCGTTGCCCCGCGACGGCCGCGTGAAGGTGTTCCCGGGCGGCGGCGAGTTGGCGGACCTGTTCGTCCCGGTCGGTCAATTCGTCGGCGATGTCATCGACATAACCCGAGAACGCGTAGGCGGCATAGATCGCGTTTCGCTTGTCGTCGGGGAGGATGGCGAAGCCGTAGTAGAAGTTCTTGGCCCGCTCCTTTGTGTACGCTTTGCACCACGCCAGCGCATCGAGGACGGCCGGGTGCGTTTCCGAACGGGCGGCACGGGTGGCGGCTTCAACGGACATGTGGCGTGGTCCTCCCGGTCAGAATCCGAGCTTCATCCGCAGGCCCGCGGAGAGCGCCATGCGCGCTTTTTTCTGTTTCGGTATCGTGGGCCGGGAACTGAGTACGTCATAGTGCCGGGCGGAAATGACATCGAGGATCGCCTCGCCGCCCAGCCGGAAGAGCCGCACATCCGCCCTGCTCCGCCGATCCACGATCCGTTCAAGCCCTTTGCCCTGGGCGAATAGCGCCCGGGCGCGTTCAACTTCGAAGTGCAGGAGGCGGCGGAAGGCGGGCGTGGCCGTGTCCCCGGCGAGCACATCGGGCGCGACCCCGAAGCGTTCGAGGTCCTCCTCGGGGATGTAGCAACGGCCCTTGCCGCGATCGATCGTCACGTCCTGCCAGAAGTTTGCCAGTTGGAGGCCGATGCAGGTCGCGTCGGAGAGCCGCTGCCGTTCCTCGTCGCGGTAGCCGAGCACGTACAGCACCATTCGGCCCACGGGAGTGGCCGAGTGCCGGCAGTACTCGAGGAGGTCAGCGTAGGTCGCGAAGCTCGTGATGCGCTGGTCCATCCGGTTCGCTTCGATGAGCTTCTGAAACGGCTCCGGCGGGATGTGGAAGCGGTCGATGGTGTGCCCGAGGGCCTGGAACAGTTGGCTTGTGCGAATGCCTTCGTAGCAACGAAGGAGGTCCCGTTCCAAGTCGTCGAGCAGGGCGAGGCGGTCGCCTTCGGCTTCATCGCCGAGATCATCGGTCCAGCGGCAGAAGCTGTAGAGCGAGGCGAAATGCGGACGCAGACCACGCGGAAGCACCCAGGAGATGACCGTGAAGTTCTCCTGGTGGGCGGCGGCATAGCGGGCGCACCAGGCGTAGGCCTCCCGTAACGTGGCTCGCCGGGCGACAGCTTCCGCCTCTCTTATCGCCACGGGTTGTCCCCGGGCAGGTGAATCGTGTTGCCGTCGAGCATCCGCCGATAACGGCCCAGCGCCCACAGCGGCCAGTACTGGCGATAGAGGTGGTAGTTGAGCATGAAGTCCTGGGGGAACCCGGTGCCCGTGAATTCGGGCTCGTCCCAGGAGCCGTCCTTCGCTTGCGTCGCGATGAGGTAGCGGATGCCACGCTCGGTGGCGGTGTGGCTGAGCTCGCCCGCGGCTAGCAGCGCCAGCAGCGCCCAGGCCGTCTGCGATGGGGTGCTGGCCCCCTTGCCAGCCTCCGTGGGGTCGTCATATGAGTAGCAGGACTCGCCCCAGCCGCCGTCCGGGTTCTGGTGGTTCTCAAGCCAGCCGACCGCCCGCGTGATCCGCTCCGATTCGGGATTCTCGCCAGCGGCGATAAGCGCGGGCACGACGGCGCCCAGGCCGTAAACGTAGTTCACGCCCCACCGTCCCCACCAGCTGCCGTCGGCTTCCTGCGTTCGTTTGAGGTAGCGAATCCCTCGTTCCAGCGCCGGCGTGGATGGCGATGCGCCGTCCAGCAGCAGCCATTCCAACACGTGCGCGGTCACGTCCTCGGTTGGCGGGTCGAGCGTCGCGCCAAAGTCGGCGAAGGGAATGCGGGTGATGAACTGGCGGTCGTTGTCTTTGTCGAAGGCGCCCCAGCCGCCGTTCTTCGATTGCATGCCGTAGAGCCAGCGGCGGGCGCGCTCCTTGGCGCCCTCCGCTTCGCCCGCGAGGTCGAGCAAACGCAGCGCGATCAAGACTTCCGCGGCGTCGTCCGTGTCCGGGTAGATTTCGTTGGCGAACTCGAACGCCCAGCCGCCCGGTGGCGTGTCCTTGACCTTGACGCACCAGTCGCCGGGCTTCGTCGCTTCTTTGGTTAGCATCCAGCGGCCCCCCGCCAGCAGCCGCGGGTCATCCGCGGGGACGCCGGCTTCACGCAGGCCGGTGATCGCCAGGCAGGTATCCCAGATCGGCGAAAGACACGGCTGCACGGTGAACGTTCCGTCCTTGTAGAGCCCGAAGTCGTAGATCAGCCCGTGGATGCCCTTCGCCATCACCGGGTGGTCGTTGCTGTACCCGCGGCATTTCAGCGCGATCAGCGAATACACCCACGGTGGCTGAATACCACCCCACGAGCCGTCAGCCTCCTGGTGCTCGACAATCCACTTCTCGCAGGCGGCAAGCGCGCGCTTGCGCAGGGGCTTCCATGGAGCCCGTTCATGGAACCGCAGCGCGCGGTCAGCGGCCAGAAAGAAATTGCGCCAACTGACCGGCTTCTTGTCGCGCGGGAACCTGATCCGGTGGCGGTGTTCGTCTTCGAGGTAGAGTTCGGCCACGCCCCGGGCCACAGGAATCGGCATCACCGGCTTGTATGCCCAAACGACGAGGATGGCCACGATCGTGGCCCGCGCCCAGGAAGCGAATTCGTAGACGGTGAAGGGGAAGCGTTCCGGGAAGAGGATGACCTCGGGCGGCATGGCCGGGAGCGCGTCCCAATCGAACTGGCCGAAGAGCGCCAGCCAGAGCTTCGTAAAGATGCGCGTCGCACCAATGCCGCCGTGGGCGAGGATGAACTCGCGGGCGCGGCGCATCTCCGGGCTCTCCGGGTCGTGGCCCGCGATCTTGAGCGCGAAGTAGGCCTCGGTCGTCACGCTGACGTCGCCGGGGCCGTTGTGGTAAACCGGCCACGAACCGTCGTCCTGTTGCCGGCGCAGGATGTAACGGCAGATCTTCGACCAGCGGTCCGCGTCGGCCGCGCCGAGGAAGTATTCGAGCAGCAGATGCTCGGCGGCCATCGTGACGTTGGATTCGAGTTCGGCCCACCAGTAGCCGCCTTCGTACTGTAGCGCGAGCAGAAACTCACGGCCGCGCTCGACGGTAAGGTCGAGGTCGTGGATTCGCGGCCGGGCGCCCGTCGAAGTGCGGGCACGCGCGGAAGAGGAGGCAACGGTTCCGCTGGGCCCAAAAATCGTCATGTCCTCACCACTCCGGTTCGCCTTGCGCCGGCATGCTCGCACCCGTGCCCAGAGGCGCGGTGGAGGGACCGTGGCGAAACGTTCGCACGCGCCACCGGCCCGCCACCCAAGCCCGCGAGCGTGGGATCGAACGCCCGCATCTTAACAACTTCCGCCCTTGTTGCTATTCGCGGAACGTCCCGCACGGCCGCCGGGCCAGTGGGCTGAACCGCCCCTGGTTCTCATAGGGCTTTACGGTCGGCTAGTATGCGCGCCAACATCCGTGCAAGGAGGCCGTGCCGGTGAGGATTATTCTCGCGAAACCGCGCGGCTTCTGCGCCGGCGTCAATATGGCCATCGATGCGCTCGACCAGGTGCTGGATCTCGTTGGCGCGCCCGTCTACGTCTATCACGAGATCGTACATAACAAGCACGTGGTCGAGCGATTCATCAGCCGTGGCGCCGTCTTTGTGGAGGCGCTGCGCGAGGTTCCAGACGGCTCGACGGTCGTTTTCAGCGCACACGGTGTTTCGCCCGAACTGCGCCGCGAAGCGCGGGAGCGGCATCTGCGGACCATCGACGCCACCTGCCCGCTCGTCAGCAAGGTGCATTCCGAGGCGATCCGGTTCGCTCGCCAGGGGCACACCATCATTCTCATTGGTCACGAGGGCCACGACGAAATCATCGGGACCATGGGCGAAGCGCCCGGGCGCATCCGGCTCGTCCAATCGGCCGCGGAAGTGGACGCGCTCGAGTTCCCCGAAGGGACGAGCCTCGCCTACCTCAGCCAGACGACGCTGAGCGTCGATGATGCCAACACGATCGTCCGCCGGCTGCGGGAACGCTTCCCGGCGATCGTCGCGCCACCGAGCGAGGACATCTGCTACGCCACCCAGAACCGCCAGGAGGCGGTGCGCAACATCGCGCGGGACGCCGATCTCGTCCTGGTCGTCGGCAGCCAAAACAGTTCCAACAGCCTCCGGCTTCGCGAGATAGCGGCGGACAGCGGCGTCCCGGCTTACCTCGTCGATTCGAGCGACGAGATCGCAGACGAATGGCTCGTTGGCAAGGAGGTTGTCGCCATCACCGCCGGAGCGAGCGCCCCTGAAGAGATTGTGGCCAAATGCGTCGAGCTGCTGCGGGAACGGTTCGGGGCGGTGGTGGAAGAGCGCACCGTGCGGGAGGAAGAGATGCGCTTCCAACTGCCCGTCGAACTCCGCCGCATGCGCGCCCAACGCGAAGCACTCGAGGTGGGCTAGGCCGATGTCCACGCCTCTCGTTCGCGACGCCGTTGCCGCCGATGTGCTTCGGCTCACGGAGATTTACAACTACTACATTGTCAATACACCCATCACGTTCGACATCGAACCTTTCACGGTAGAGCAGCGCATGGAATGGTTCTCGCACTACGGCCTCAGCGGCCCCTACCGCCTGCTTGTCGCGGAGCAGGACGGGCTCGTGCTCGGTTCGGCCTGGAGCAGCCCCTATCGGCCGAAGCGGGCCTACGAGACCACGGTCGAGACGAGCGTCTACTGC
>JANXYE010000134.1 GCA_025350285.1 Chloroflexota bacterium | reverse complement strand
GACCTCGTTTGGCCGAGTGGTGGACCTCGACCCGTTCGTCGCCCGCCCGGCCACGGCCCTCGCTGAGCGCGTCGTTAGCGAGGAATCCGCTGTGACGGCCGCCCTCGACGCGAAAATGTACGCTGGCGCGACCCTCTATCATCTGCGCCTCCTCGCGGGAGCCTGGATCATCGCGCAAGAAGGCGGTGTGCCCCGCAAGACGGCTGAGGTATTCGAAGAGGCCGTGGCCTGGCGCTTCGGGCCGCTGGTGAAAGACGGCGGCCGGCTCGCCCATCGGGTTTCCGCACTCGCCCGCGCGGAAGGGGAGCGGGTCGATTAAATTCGATGGTGACACGCTCCGCTTGCTGTTTTCGGCGGGCTGGGAGTAGGTGTTGTCGCCGGCAAAGGAAACCCTATGAAGACCTTCGAACTTCTCTTCGCCCACAACGCGTGGGCCAGCCGCCAGGTGCTCGACGGGTGCAAAGCCGCCCCGGCTGGCTTCCTGGAAGCCCCGGGGGAGGGCATCACGAGCGATTCGCACATGGAGCGGCTGCGCCACCTGCTGGAGGTCGAGCGCGGGTTCCTCGGTGTACTGCGCGGTGAATCGAAGAGGCCGCCGAAGCCCGCTCAGGAGTTGGACGGCCTGGTGTCCTACCACGACGAAACCGCCGCCGGGTTCGAGCAGCTCGTCGCCGCGCTGGACGAGGCGGCGCTCGACCGAAGCTTCTACGTGCCGTGGTGGGAACGAGAGTTCGAGGTGCGGGATGGCCTGCTCCAGGTGATCGCCCATTCCTCACAGCACCGGGCGGAGGTGGCATCGGCGCTCGCGAAAGTGGGTGTGAGCACGGGCGACCTCGACCACATCGGCTGGACTGCCGCAGGCCGGCCTTCGGAAGTCGTGGACCCGCCCCTATCCTGACCGAGCAGCGGCTTCTTCGAGGATTGTGCCCGTCCGCGGGACCAGCCAGTTGAGAGCGAGGGTGCCCCGTGGGACAGCGTCCACTTGTCGTGGCGTCTTCGGCGCTGGCGGAGCGATTTGATCCGAATCCAGCGGCGAAATGTTGAATGCGGTCACCCCGCCGTCCACAACCCCGATGCCGACGAGCGCCCGGCGACCGAGGGCGTCGAACCCCACGGCCTCGAGGATCAATCCGCGCCCGCTCTCACCCAGCGAAGCGATCGTGCGGGTGGCTCGAATTTCGATGGAGCCGCACCCGTGGCCGCAACTCAACCGCACCGAGACGCTCGCCAGTTGTTCCCCGAGCGCGACTCGCTCCGCGATATCGGCCTCGCCCAGCCCGAAAACGAGTGCAGCGTTCCGACGGGGTCGGCGCTGGCCACGGACCCTTGCTCACGTTCGCGCCTTCCCTTCGGCGAGCGCCTGCATGCCCTGCGACTCGGCTTCGAGGTTGCGCACGAACGTCCGGCGAATCTGGAAATAGAGGACCCTGGCGGCAAAACCGGAGTAGTCGAGTTCGAGCGTCATCCGCATGCCGCCCGGCGTCGCTTCAAGCCGGTGGCGGCCGACGACGCTGACGCCACGCACCTTCGCCGCAAACACACCCGCTGGCGACCGCGTGCGCGGCACTGAGCACACGTACCGCTGCACCATGGATACGTTGGGCGAGCCCGGCGACCAAAACGCCCAGACGCGCGAGAAAACGTTGAACAACATTCGGCATGAACACCTGACCCCTCGTTCGTCACTCGCGGCTAGGATTGGGAGGTTCGTACGGCCCAGGTGCGGACGATCCAGTTCAGGCGGAAGCGGCTTCACACCTCTTCGATAAACAGCCGCGTGTTGCCCAGGCGCGACATCAGCACGTCCTGTAGCGCCTTCGCCGCCTGGCGGAGATGCGTCAGGTCGTGGAAGGCCCAGTAGTTCGCGATGTCTCCTGCGCTCAACGTGCCCGCTTCGTCATGCGTGCCGGTCCGCGCGAACGACTCTCTCGGGATGGAACGCAGCCAGTCGAGGTCGCGCGCGCGGCGCTCGTCGAGTTCGTCCAGCAGCGATTCGAGCGGCCGGAGCAGGTAGCCCTCGGCCTCCACCCGCGCCGGTGGGTCGATCGAGCGGATATACGGGTCGTCTTCGTTCACGATCCGCCCGATGCGGCTGACGAAGGCGATCTCGGCCACGTCAAGGACGTGGGCGGCGCACTCCTTCACGCCCCAGGGCGAGCGGGGCGCGGCCGAAACCGGCGATGCTTCGAATTCGACCGCCAGCGAGCGAAAGGCCGCGGGCATGGCCGCGAGGAGTTGGAGGTTGCGTTCGTCGAAGTGTGTTTCCATCGGTAAAGGCTACAGCACGCACGTCCCTCCCGGGGCTGCGCGGAGGCGAGGCCGATGCCGATCCTCCAACGGTGGCGCACATCGATCTGAGACTCGTCCCGGTCATCGGCATCCTGGCGTTCCTGCTTGCGGCCTGTCAGTCGAGCGACGGCAGCGAACGGGTGCCTGAACCCGCCGCAGAAGCAGCCGCCTGCCCGGATGGGACGGCGCGCCTCGCTCCCGCCGACGGCGCCCTCTTCGGATTGAATCTCGATTGGGCGAACGACACGCCGGCCGCCGCCAGCGCACGCCTCGGCCGGGCGCCCGCCGTCTATGTCCTGTTCGCTTCGTATCCGCCAACCGCGGACGAGTGGCACGGCATTGAAGCGGCCGCATCGACGCTCATCGCGAAGGGCGCCGCCCTCCTCCTCACGCTCGAGCCAAACGATGGCCTCTCCGCCGTGACGGCTGAGAACTCAGCCGCTCTAGCGGAACGCCTGGGGGCGTTTAACCGCCGGGGCCTGCCAATCTACCTCCGCTTCGGCCACGAAATGAACGGTTCCTGGTATCCCTGGAGCCAGCAGCCGCAGCGGTTCGTCGCGGCATTCCGTCTCGTCGCCGCGGCGGTTCACCACTCGGCGGCGCTCACCGCGACGGTTTGGGCGCCGAACTATGGCGGTGGCTATCCCTTCACGGGTGGTCGTTACGGAGCGCTCCCGGGCAGCCCGGACTTCGCCACGCTCGATACGGACCACGATGGCCGCCTCTCGACCGCCGACGACCCATACGCGCCCTACTACCCGGGCGACGACGCGGTCGATTGGGTCGGCATGTCGCTCTACCACTGGGGCAACGCCTACCCCTGGGGCGAAAACGAATCGCCGGAGCCCGGCAAGTTCGTCTCCCAACTGCGCGGCACGTATGCGGGCGCCGGCGGCGACGACTCGGCTCTCCCGGATTTCTATGGCGTGTACGCCGAGGCCCACGGGAAACCTCTCTCAATCACCGAGACGGCCGCCTTTTACGAGCCCGGTGAACCTGGCGCGGCGCCGTCCGACATCAAGGAGGCGTGGTGGACGCAGGTCTTCGCCGCCGTGAGCGATCTCCCGGGCATCCGCATGGTTAACTGGTTTGAGTGGTCCAAGTTCGAGAGCGAAGTGAGCCACGAGGTCGATTGGACCATGTCGCGCGACCCCGAGATGGCGAGGCGATTCACGGCGGCTCTGCCCGGGCGCTTCGTCTTCGCGCCGCTCAACCCGGCGTGCGCGCGGAAGGCGAGCGCCACGTGAGTCCTGACGAAGTGACGCTGCTCACGGCCGCGGCGGGGTCCAGCGCTCCCACCAACAACGGGCGGGAGCGCGTCGTCCACGCCATCGCGCTCCTCGCGGTGGCCGTCGGCGGGGGCTACCTGACATGGCGGGTGGCGTTTACGCTCAATCTGGACGCGCTCTGGCTCGCCATCCCGCTGCTACTCGCCGAAGCGCACGCCTACCTGACGTTCTGCGTGTTCGCGTTCATGGCCTGGGATTTGCGGCCGGTAACACCGCCGGCGGGCGCGGTCCGGGGCCGCATCGGCTTCTTTATCCCGACCTATAACGAGCCGTACTCCGTGCTCGCGCTGACGATTGCCGGCGCCTGCCAAATCCGCCTGGCGCACGAAACCTGGGTGCTGGACGACGGAAAACGCGAGTGGGTGCGCGAACTCTGCCAGCGGTTCAACGTCCGCTACGTCATTCGCCCCGACAACAGGGGGGCCAAGGCGGGCAACCTGAATTACGCGCTCGCGATGTCCGACTTCGATTTCGTCGGCATCGTCGATTGCGACATGGTCCCATCGCCCGCGTTCCTCGAAGACATGCTCCCCTACTTCGCCGACGAACGCGTGGCCATCGTCCAGGGCCCGCAGGACTTCTACAACGTGACGAGCTTTCAGCACGCCGGCGACGGCACCCCATGGCACGAACAGCAAACGTTCTACAAGGTCATCCAGCCCGGCAAGAACCGCTGGAACGCGGCCTTCTGGTGCGGGTCGCCTTCCATCATCCGGACGACGGCCATCCGCGCCGTCGGCGGCGTCGCCACGGAAACCATCACCGAAGACCTGCACACCTCTTTGCGCATCCACCAGGCGGGCTGGAAGACGGTCTTCCACCACGGCGAGGTGGCCAAAGGGGTCGCACCGGACGACTACGACGGCTTCATCCTCCAGCGCCTGCGCTGGGCCAAGGGTTCGATGCAGGTGATCCGGCGCGAATGGCGCCGCGGCGGACTCACCCCGGCGCAACGGCTGAACTACATGGCCAGCACGGGCACCTACTTCGACGCCTACCGCAAGCTGATCATGCTGCTTATCCCACCCGCCATCCTGTTCACCGACCAACTCCCGGTGCGCGCACCAGCGCTTGCCTTCCTCGGGGCGTGGGCCATCCAGTTCATCGTCATGAACGCAGCGAATAAAGCCCTCGGCCGCGGACACTACCGCTTCTGGCATACCGAGATGTTCGACCTGATGAAGCTCTTCGCCTTCGTCAACGCCGGGCTCGTGCTCGTCGTCGAACGGAGCATACACTTCAAGGTGACACCGAAAGGCGAAGCCGGGAAGCGTCACTTCCACCCGTTCGTTGTCCCCTACCTCGCTCTTTTAGGACTGTACTTGCTGGCCATTTCCATCGGCACGTTCCGCCTGGATCAGGAGGTCTGGTACACGCGGAATGAACCGGCCACGATCGCGGCAATGATCTGGTCCGCGGCCATCATGGTGGTGCTCGGCGCGGTCGTCTCGCGCTCCTATCGCCACATCACGCGCCGGCGCGCTTACCGTTTTCCGGCGAACAAACGAGTCATCTGCCGAGACTCTCACGGGCGAGGACCTGTCGTGCTGCTCGATGTCACGGTCGAAGGCGGGCGGCTCCGATGCGACCACTACATCGAGCGGGGAGAGCAGATCGAACTCAGCGCTCCCTCGATGGATCGGCCAAGGGTCCCGGTGACCGTTCTCGACTGCAGCTCCGAGGGTGACGCCTGGATCGTGCGCGTTGCGGTCGCGGACGAATCAGAGGCACGCGACGACCTTGCCCGGCTACTCTCGCAGTGGCTGTTTCCGCTTCAGTCCGGCCGAGACCCGAGCCAGCTCGTCGGTAACCCGATCCCCGTGGCCGCCTGACCCCTGGTATCGACCGCTCCCGGAAACCCCCCTACGCTTTCGCGAATGTCTGACAGCTACGCGGTCGATGCCGCCTACTACGACCTCATCCACGAACACGGCGATGACGACATCGGCCTCTGGCAGTCGTTCGCCGGGCGCACGGATCACCCGGTGCTCGAAGTTGGCGCCGGCACGGGCCGCATCGCCCTCGCCCTGGCCCGCGCGGGGTACGAGGTGAGTGGCATCGACCCGTCGGCCGCGATGCTCGCGATCGCACGCCAGAAAGCGGACGACGCCGCGCTTGATGTCCGCCTCTACGAAGGCACCGCGACAGATCTGCTCCTCGACGCCGAGCACTACGGGCTGGTGCTGCTCCCCGCCGACGTGTTCCTCTACTGCGCGGACGGCGAGGAGCAGGTCGCGACGCTGAAGGCGCTGGCCGGGGCACTGCACTTCAACGGCACCCTGATCATCGACCTGCCCGGGCCCGCCCTTTCGCTGGATCCCGTGACGAACGGCCAACCTCTACTCACCTGGAGCGGCCCTGGGCCGGACGGTCAGGCGCTCGACCAGTGGCAAGTCCACGAAGATGACCTTGCGGCGCAGACGCGCTGGCTGCGCGTCACCTATGAAACGGCGGCGACCGACGGGACGGTGCGGCGGTTTAGCAGCGAGCACGAATTGCGTTATGTCTATCGGTTCGAAATCGAGTACCTGCTGCGGCTCGCCGGCCTGCGCCTGGCCGACATCTACGGCGACTACGAACTGGGCGCGTTGACGAACGACAGCGCTCGGATGATCGTAGTCGCCCGGAGGACACAGGGATGACGATCCGCATCGCCATCGACGCGATGGGCGGGGACCACGCGCCCCAGGAGATCGTGGCCGGCGCGCTGATGGCCGCCGGCACGCTCGGGGCCGAGCTCATCCTCATCGGCCAGGCGGAGGCAATCCGCCGGGAACTACGCGGCACGGCCGAAATCCCCGGCCTTCGCGTCGTCGATGCGCGCGACATCATCGAGATGGACGAGCACCCCGCTGAGGCGGTGCGGGCCAAGCCGGATGCGTCGATCAACGTGGGGTTACGGATGTTGAAGGCGGGCGAGGCCGACGCATTCGTGACGGCCGGCAACACTGGGGCCTCGATGGCCGCGGCCTTGCTCACGCTCGGGCGGGTGAAAGGCATCAGCCGCCCGGCGCTCGGGCTCGTGTACTCCACGCTCTCGGGCAAAGAGGCCATGCTCGTCGATGTCGGCGCCAACGCCGATTGCCGCCCGATCCACCTGATCCAGTTCGCGTTCATGGGCGCCGCCTACATGGAGCGCATGTTCGGCATCGAGAACCCGCGGGTCTCGCTCCTCTCCATCGGCGAGGAGGACTCGAAAGGCAGCAGTCTGGTCGTCGAAGTGAACGAAGCGCTGCGCGCCAGCCGCTTGAACTTCATCGGCAACGTCGAAGGCAAGGACCTGATGAAAGACCCCGGCACCGTCGTCGTGACCGATGGCTTCACCGGGAACGTGGTGCTGAAGACGGTTGAGGGCATCGCGGAGGGCCTCTTCACGGAGGTGCGGAGGGCGGCCGAACTGACGCCCTGGAACCGCGCCGCGGGACTGATCCTCAAAGGCGAGCTACGCAAAGTCCGGGACCGGCTCGACTATTCCGAGTTCGGCGGCGTCCAGCTCCTCGGCGTCGATGGCGTAGTGGTTATTGGACACGGCCGTTCGAACGCGCGTGCCATCTTCAGCGCCATCCGCGCCGCCCGCGACGCCGTCAAGACCAACGTCCTCGGCCTCATCCGCGAAGTGGCCGCCGAGATGCCGGCGCGCAAGTCCGCCTCCGCCGCCGCGGCCGATGATGACGACGACTGACGCGGCCGCTTCTCCACAACCGGCGACACAAATGCTAACGTATGACTATGAACGCGAAGATCTCGCAGCCCGAGGCACTCACAGCTTCGCTCGTCTCCGTACCGGAGGCGGCGCAGATGCTCGGCGTCAGCGCATCGACCATCTGGCGCTGGATCGATAAGGGCATCCTCCCGGCCTGTCGTATCGGGCCAAAGAGGGTGCGGATCGAGCGGAGCGCCATCGGCACTGTGACCGCCGGCTTAAACGGCAAGAGTGGGGATTCGCACGCACGCGTAGCGCTTCCCCGCCGAGGCGAACGCCGGATGACCCTCGCCGAGCAGGCACAGATGTTCGCAGCAATTGAGAGGGCGAACCAACTTCGCCGTGAATTGTTCGACGCGCGTCGCGGGGTGCCTTTTGCGTCGTCCCTTGAACTGCTTTACGCGGCTCGGGACGAACGCACCGAGCAGCTTGGGTGATCGTCACTGACGTCAGCGTCGCCGCGAAGTGGTTCATCAATGAGGAGTTTAGCGATCTCGCGGTGAGCCTTGCCGACGATTGCGCGACGCGCCGCGAGGAACTAATCGTCCCTCACCTCTTCTATTTCGAGTTCACGAACATTCTGCGCCAGCAGACTATCAGGGGCGGTATGTCCCACACCGACGGGAACCGCATCCTCGACGAACTTCTCGTATTCCCTGTTTCCGTCCGTCCGGCCACTCCGGTGGCGCGCGCGGAGCTCCACCGGGCCGCATTTGACATCGCCACCCGATTTGGCCTCCGAGCCACTTACGACGCCCATTACGTTGCCCTCGCTGAGATGAACGGCTGCGACCTCTGGACCGCGGATCAGCGACTGGTCCGCCAGCTCGACGGCGGCCTGCCCTTCGTGCGCTGGATCGGCGACTACGCCCCACCGCCGAAGGCGCGAAGGCCGACTTCGTTATAGTCGATACGGCGGGGCGTCTGCACACCAAGTCAAACCGGATGGAAGAGCTCAAGAAGCTGGACCGCATCGTGAAGCGGAACCACCCCGACGGCCCGCACGAGACGATCCTGGATACGTACTCGAGGTAGTGACGGAGAAGGTCTGTCCCTGAGTTGCTCCTCGCTGGCGTCATGTCGAAATGACTAAAGGCCGATACGACGGTCATCCTCTTGCGAGCTCGCGTGATGGCGACGTTTAGCCGGCGTCGGCCATTTTCGCCGTTGAGCGGACCGAATTGCGTATTCAACACCTTCCCAGCGGGGTCTTTCCCCGCCCCCAGCGTAAGGATGATCGCATCCCGCTCGTCGCCTTGAACTCGCTCCAGGTTCTTTACAAAGAAGGGGTCGGCGCCCTCGTGAAAGAACCCGTCCACGTCTCCTTCGGACTGGAGCCGGTCGCGAAGCGCCGCATCAATCCGTCGAGCGTGGGTGATTCCGAGCGCGATTACGCCAAGCGATTCCGTCGGTCGATTTCGCGCGTGTTCGACGACGAGATCGACGACGCGCATAACCTCGGCGTCAACGCTGTCGGCGCGGTCTCGCGCTGTGCCCGCCACCTGCACGTGACTCACGCCGGAATCCTCCTGACCAGAGCCCGGAAATGTCACGAGGCTCCCGCCGTAAATCTGGTGGTTGGAAAACGAAATGAGGCTTTCGTCGCGGCTTCGGTAGTGCCACTCAAGCGACCAGGGAGCAAGAAAGCCCGACATTTGGTCCAGGAGGCTCTCGTAGCCCTCCACCACGTTCGGGTCGGCTGAGGCCCAGACGTACTGTGTGCCGATCACGGACCGGGCGTACGTGATGG
>JANXYE010000426.1 GCA_025350285.1 Chloroflexota bacterium | reverse complement strand
CCCGCTTGTGTCACGGGCCTCTCCCTATTTCCCGAGCGGGGCGTACGCCCCGTAGAGCCCGTAGCGAGACTTTGCGATTCGGCGCGGTCAGCGCCGCAGCGCACACAACTACACGGACTACGTCCTCCGCCAGCGCGCAATCCAGCGCCGGGTCGAAGCGGTCCTCGCCCGCGCCGAGCAGCACGAAGAATCCGGGCCGCGCTCATGAACCTCACCGGTCAGTCACCCCCGCCATCCTCACTTCTTCCACACCGCTGGCATGTGCATACCCTCACGAATTCCCCGCCGCTTGGCCTGCGCGGCTGGAGGCGGTACAACTGCACTATGAAGGACGATTCACGCAACGTCGCCGCGCTCGCGGTGGTCGATCTGCGCAAGACTTACGGCAAGTTCGAAGCCGTGCGCGGCGTGTCGTTTCGCGTCGAAGAGGGCGAGATTTTCGGCCTGCTTGGGCCGAACGGGGCAGGGAAGACTTCGACCATCGAGATGATCATCGGGCTGAGGCCCGCTACTTCGGGCACGATCACCGTCTTCGGGGCGGACATAACCCGCGACCAGGCGCTCGCCCGGGGCATGCTCGGCGTCCAGCTCCAGGAGTCCGAGTTCTTCGAACACCTCACGCTCGCCGAACAACTCCGTTATCTCGGCGCTTGCTACGGCGTCAAACCCGATACAGACGCGCTGCTCTCCTCGGTGGACCTCGGCGACCGGCCAAACTGGAAGCTGAAACAGCTCTCGGGCGGCCAGAAGCAGCGCTTCGCCCTGGCCGCCGCGCTGGTCAACGACCCGCGCCTGATCCTCCTCGACGAGCCATCGACGGGCCTGGATCCGGCCGCCCGCCGCCAGCTCTGGAACCTCATCCGCCGCCTGCGCGATAGCGGCCACACGATCCTGCTTTCGACCCACTATATGGAAGAAGCGGAAGTGCTCTGCGACCGGGTCGCTATCATGGACAAGGGCCTGGTGGCGGCCATCGACGCTCCCGGCAAGCTCATCGACGAACTGCTGGCGACCGGCTTCCGGCGGAAGGTGGAAGTCCGCGAAGCGACGCTCGAAGATGTCTTCCTGAACCGCACCGGCCATTCGTTTGACGACGAAGCAGCCAGTCCAACGCCCGCCGGCCGCCGCCGTGGCCGCGAAAGGACCGCCGAATGACGGCAATCGCCAGTGAAGCGAAAGCGATGGCCCCGCGAACCAGCAACCCCGCCTGGACGGGTTTCGTGGCCACCGTCTCCAGCGAGATCAAGAACTTCTACCGGGAGCCGCAAGCGCTCGCCTTCACCCTCGGCCAGCCGTTCATCCTGCTGCTCATCCTGAACGCCTTCAACTTCCAGATTACGCTCGCGAACGGCCAGGAGCGGCCCTACCTGGACCGGCTGCTGCCGGGGCTCATCGCGTTCAACGGCATGACCGTCGGCCTGAACTCGGTCGCGTTCGGGCTGAGCCGCTTGAAGCAGCGCGGTGTCCTCCGCCGCATCCGGGCCACGCCGATCCCCACGGGCTCGTTCGTCGCCGGGATTATCGTCAGCCGCATGGTGGTCGCGTTCGGAGTGACGATGGTCACCTACCTCGCCGGCGTTTACGTCTTCGGCGCCGAACTCCAGGGCAGCGTCGCCGGCATGATTGCGCTGGCCATGCTGGGCGCGGCGGTGTTCATCGCGATGGGCATCCTGATCGTCTCGATAACGCGCAGCGAAGACGACGTGCCGCCCCTGTTCATGCTCGTGCTGATGCCGAGCATGCTCTTCTCCGGCGCCTTCCTCGATCGCTCGGGCCTGCCGGACTGGCTCTACTTTGTCACCAGCGGCCTGCCCCTGACGTTCCTCACGCACGCGATTCAGGAGGTTGCGAACCTCGGCGGCGGGCTGGCCGAGGTGAAGACAGATATCCTCGGGCTCGCCATCTGGGGCGTCGCCGGGTCGATCGTTTGCTCCGTCCGCTTCCGGATGGCGTAAGCTACCGCCCAAACCCCAATGGGAGGCTTGCGATGCCCACGACCACCGGTCCGAAGTACAACCTGACCCCGCTTACGTTCTCCGTCATCTACGCGAGCGCCCTGCGCAAGGCCGGCCACGGCGAAGTGCGCGGCTGGCACTCCCCCGCCGGCAATGCCGCCTGCGTGGAGATGGTGGACGGCTCCCACTTCATGGTGACCGTCGGCGCCGGCAACATCGTGGCGATCACGCCGATCACGGATTGAGGGCTCGCACGCGGGCGGGGAGCAGCCTTTCGGGCGCCGATCTTCTAGGATAGAGACACATGCCTGACTTGCCCGCTCCCCTGACCGCCCTGCTTGAAGACTTCGTCTTCGCGGACCGTAACGAACGCGCCGAGCTGCTCATCGAATACGCCGACCAGTTCAAGGGCGTTCCCGAAAGCATCGCTACGCGCCCGTTCCCGGAAGCGAACCACGTCCTGCGCTGTGAATCGGAGGCGTTCGTGTGGCCCGAAGATGGGCCCGACGGGACGCTGAAGTACTACTTCGCGGTCGAAAACCCACAGGGCCTCTCGGCGAAGGCGTGGGCCGTGATCATGGACGAGACGCTCTCCGGCCAGCCGCTCGAACAGGTGGCGGCCGTCGATCCGGAGGTGATCTTCAAGATCTTTGGGAAGGAACTCTCGATGGGCAAGGGCCAGGGCCTGATGGGTATGCTGGACCACGTGACGCTCGCGGCGCGGCGGAAGCTGAAGAGCGCCGGCGCCTGACGGGCCGCCCTCACCCCCCGGCCCCCTCTCCCGACTTCGCGGGCGAGGGCGAGGAACCTTCTTCAGTGGTGAACGTCAATCACGAACCTTCTCGATGAAGTACCAGGCGGTGGCGGCGGCCGCATCCAGAAGGGCGAAACGGGCCCTGCTCACCCGGAAGGGCCGTTTCGCGTGAGCGCCCGATGGCCGATGCTGTGGGCGTGCAACAGCGGATGGAGTCACGGGTGGCGGCGGCCGGGTTTACGTACCAGGTGGAACGGAGCGCGCGGAGGACGCGCACCATGCAGCTCCTCGTGCGGCCAGACGGCGGCGTGCTCGTGCGAGCGCCGTTCGGCGTCCCGGCACGGGAGATTGCCGGGATGGTGGATGCGAAGACGGAGTGGGTACTTCGCCGCCAGGCCGAGTTGGCGGACGGTCCCAAGATCGGCGGGCGTGCGTTCGTGACCGGGGAAACGCTGCTCGTGGATGGAGCGGAAGCCCTCCTGGAAGTAAAACGTGGCATTGGGCGCGGGCGCCCGCGGGTCGAGTTCGTAGGCGGGCTGATGTCGGTCGTCGTCTGCGAAGATTCGCTGGTAGCTCGCGCGAACGCGATTGCGCGCTGGTTTGGCGGCCGCACACGGGCGCGATCCGAGAGCCTCATCGGGGAGTGGGGGCCGCGCATGGGGGTTCGCCCCTCGGGTCTCATCGTGAAGGACCAGAAGCGGCGCTGGGGGAGCTGCGCGTCCTCGGGCGTGGTGCGCCTGAACTGGCGCCTCTCGATGCTCCCGCCGGAGTGCTTCGAATACGTCGTGGTCCATGAACTGGCGCACCTAAAGCAGGCGAACCACAGCCCGCTCTTCTGGGGGGAGGTGGCGGCGGTGCTGCCGGAGTATGGGGCGCGCAAGGCTCTGGTGCGGGCGTTCGAGCGGCGGATCGATTGGTAGGGGGCCGTTAGTGGTGGCGCGGCGCTCGGCGTGTTGCGTGCGGGGCCGCCGCTCCGTCGCCGTCGCGGT
>JANXYE010000082.1 GCA_025350285.1 Chloroflexota bacterium | reverse complement strand
TTCACAATCGATAAGAAAACGCGACAAGATCTGGCGTGTTTTCGCCCGAACCTCTATGCATCATAACGAAAAAGGGACGCCATGACTGAGCAGACTCGCCGCGCCTCCCGTCTCGTGGAACTTGAGAGCCGCCTGCGCCGTGCTCCGCAAGGGCTCACCGTCCGGCAACTCGCCGAGAGCACGAAGTACTCGCCGCGCACCATCCAGCGCGACCTTGCCGTGCTGGAGAGCGAACTTGGGGTCCCGCTCGACCCCGTGGGGCGGCGGTACCGGTTGATGCCGGGGTCTTCGCCGATCGGCGCCGTGCGCTTCACGTTGCACGAAGCGCGCGCCGTGTACCTCGCCACACGCCTCATCTTGCGCCACGCGGACCACCGTGATCCAGACACGGTGGGCGCGCTCGAAAAGCTGGCGAACGCCCTGCCCCCGGCCATCGGCGTCCACGTTGCGGCCGATGCCGCCGGGCTTACGCGCCGCGAGACCGGCGATGCCCAGGTCCGCGTCCTCCGTAGGCTCACGGACGCCTGGGCCGAATCTCGCACGGTGACCATCACCTACCGCTCACAGAACGCCAAACGCGATAAGCAGACCGACCTCGACCCCTACCTCCTCGAACCGAGCGCGACGGGTGCCGCGATCTACGTCTTCGGCTACAGCCACGCGCACCAGAGCATCCGCACCTTCAAGGTCGATCGCATCTCGGCGGTGGAACCGTTGGACGCGCACTTCACCCAGCCAGACCGTGTGGATCTTCGCTCACGTCTCGCCCAGAGCTGGGGTGGCGCCGTGCTTGCTGATGAAGAGGTCGATGTCGTGCTGGAGTTCGCGGCCGGCGTGGCGGAGCGCGTGGCCGAGACGGTCTGGCACTCCTCGCAGCGGCTCACGCGCCTGGACGACGGGCGCCTCCGCTTCGAAGTCCGCCTGCCGAGCTTGCTGGAGTTCGTGCCGTGGGTGCGGAGCTGGGGCCACGCCGTGCACGTGCTCGCGCCCACGGACCTGCGCGACGAGATTGCCGCCTCGCACCGCGCCGCCGCCGCCCAATACGCCTGAGCGGCAGTGGACTTTTCGTGTCATTCGCGGCTCCGCGGCCCTCGGCCGTGCTCAGACCGCGGACACCGATCGTAACCGCGACGGTTAGGGAGCGGTCCAGTCTTCTGATCGCTACTCGGGGCCGCTGGGCCAGGCCGGACTTGAGCAGTGGACGGCCAGCCTGCCGCCGCGCAAAAATCTGACGCCCACCCAACCAGCGCAGGCGGTTGGCGATTGGTCCCTCTGCGACGCTATAATGGAATTAGGAGCCTGTCGGTTTAATTCATAACTACGCACTTATGTTCGCAACGTGGGGGTCTTGAGTCTCAGCCTCCTCGCGAATCGAGGTCTTCTCGGACCTCAGGTGAGGTCGATCACGAATCGTCATGTGGCGATTCCCACTAAACAGCCAGGCTCCTAGCCCGGGCCCGGAGGAGGGATCCATGAACGCAGGACAGATACCCGCGATCCGCTTCACACCGGCCGCGGTCGCCAAGCTCACTGAGGTCAAGCAGTACAACCGCCACCCGGTGGCAGGGTTACGCTTGCAGATTGTCGGGCGCAGTGGCGGCGAGTTCCAACACGTGCTCAGCCTGGTCGAGGATGGTGGTCAGGTTCAAGGCGATCTAGTGGTCGAGTCGGGCGGTATCCGCCTTTTCATCGAGCTCCGCAACGCGAAGTACCTTGATGGCGTGGAGATCGACTACGAGGACGGGGGGCCCGCCGTCAGCGGCTTGAAGTACACCAACCCGAACCCGCTCTGGTTCGATGAGCGTGAGCTGAAGATTCAGGATGCCTTTGACCGGGAGATCAACCCTGCAATCGCGGGGCATGGCGGCTACGTCAACCTGCTCGCTGTCGAGGGGACCACCGCCTTCGTGGAGCTGGGCGGCGGTTGCCAGGGCTGCGGCATGGCCGATGTGACACTCAAACAGGGCATTGAGGTCGCGATCCGAGAGGCGGTTCCGAGCATCGACCGGGTGGTCGATCAGACGGATCACGCATCCGGCGAGAACCCGTATTTCCAGCCGGCAAAGAAGTAGCAGGCTCGCGCCATGCGCGTTCTCCTGGTCTCCACCTATGAGATGGGCCACCAACCGATTGGGCTGGCGTCGCCCGCTGCCGCCCTCGGCGCCGCCGGCCACGAGGTCACATGCCTCGACCTTGCCGTGGCTTCGGGCGAAGCCGACGCTCTTGCCCGGGCAGAGCTTGTCGGTATTTCGGTACCGATGCACACCGCCGCCCGCCTGGGCATCGAATTCGCGCGCCGCCTCCGGCAGGTCAACAACTCCGCAAAGGTCGTGTTTTACGGGCTGTACGCTTCACCCCTCTACGACCGGCTCGTCGATTCCGGCCTCGCCGATTTTGTGTTCGGCGGCGAATATGAGCCGGGCCTCGTGGCCCTCGCCCGTCACCTATCCGGCGGTCAGCGCGCCGCCCCGGAGATCCCGGGCGCTGGGCGCCAACCTACCTTCGACCGGCAGAAATTCCGCCTTCCCGACCGCAGCGGCCTGCCTGGCCTCGAGCATTACGCTCGCCTCAAGATCGGCGACCAGCTGCGGCTTGTAGGCTACGTCGAGGCCTCGCGGGGCTGTGCCCATACCTGTCGGCACTGCCCGATAACGCCGGTCTACGGTGGACGGCTGAGGCTCGTGCAGCCCGAAGTGGTGTTGGCCGACATCGACCAGCTAGTGGCGCTGGGCGCCGAACACATCACCTTCGGCGACCCGGACTTCTTCAACGCCCTACCCCATTCGTTCGCGATCCTGGAGGAGCTGCACCGCCGGCATCCTCACATCAGCTTCGACGCGACGATTAAGGTCGAGCACCTCCTCGAGCATGCAGCGCGGTTGCCTTCCCTGCGTGATTTCGGCTGCTCCTTCATCACATCGGCCTTCGAATCCACGGACGACCAGGTTCTCGGCCAACTCGCGAAAGGGCACACGCGGGAGGATATGGAGCTTGCGCTCGCGCGGGCCACCACAGTCGGCCTGGTCATTCGACCGACCTGGGTAGCCTTCACCCCCTGGACCACCGTCCAGGGATTTGTCGACCTCCTGGACTTCGTCGAGCGGCACGGCCTCGTGGCCAACGTCCAGCCGGTGCAGTACGGGCTCCGGCTGCTCCTCCCGCCGGGCTCGCCACTCATTGAGGTGGTCGCACAAACCGGCGTGCTGGGGGCGTTTGATGACGAACGGCTGACTTATACCTGGACAGGCCCCGATCGTTGTGTAGATGACCTGCAGGCCGAGGTCGCAGGGGTCGTCGAAGCGGCCGCTCTTGCGGCCGCGGGTGGCAACGGCCCCTCAGGACTCGCGACGTTCACGGAGGTCAAGCGCGCCGCACTGCGAGCGTTGACGGGCCGTGACGTCGCGGTTGATGTCGCACCGCAGCCGGGAAGGCCGGTGCCGGGATTGACAGAAGCGTGGTTCTGCTGAGCGGAACCGACCGCGGGGCAGTTGGCCCCGCTCGAAAAAGCCCTCGGAATCTAGTCGATTTCGAACCGCAGTAGTGCGTGTGCGGTCCGCAGCGCCGCCTCCACCCGGCCCGGCGAGTCACCCTTCGCGAAAATGAAGCCCAGATACTGGTCTCCCTCGGGAAGGGGGATCAACGTGCTGCCCGGTCGGATGGCGATGTTCACCGACTCGATGAGCGGAACGGCCGCCGCCGCGTCCCGCCCGTCAACGGCCCGGAGCCTGCCTGCCCTGGGAATCGGGACCATCATCACGCCTGCGGCGCGCTGCTCGCGCTCGTGTGGCGCCGATTCGGCGCCGGTGGCGTGACGGAGGATGACCTCCTCCAGCGAGATGCCCGTGCCGAAGCTGAGGGTGCGTGAGCACAGCCCCCCGATGGAGCGAGCGGCGATGTCGATCGGGAAGGCGCCGTCTTCGTTAATCCGCAGTTCCGCATGGATCGGACCATCACGTAGCCCGAGTGCGGCGGCTCCACGCTCGACCGTGTCGGCGACGCGGCGCTGCTCGGCAGCGGGCAGCCGGGATGGCGTCACGTAGATCGTTTCCTCGAAGAACGGGCCGACGAGAGGATCGGGCTTGTCGAAGAGCGCGAGAATCTCGAGACGGCCGCCGGTGAGCAGACCTTCGAGGGCAACTTCGATTCCTGATAGATAGCCTTCTACGAGAATGTGGCCGGCGAGCCGACCACACTCCTTGGCAATGTCCGGCTTGCCCAACAGCACCTTGATGCGACGAAAGGCCTCGGCGAACGCGTCCCGGTCGTCGGCTCTGATCACACCTCGGCTCCCCGAGAGCGAAAGCGGCTTGAGCACCACGGGGAATTCGAGCGCCTCGGCGACCAGCGCCGGGTCGGCATCCGTGGGTACTAGCAGGAACGATGGCGAAGGCAATCCGGCCGCGGCGAGCCGTAGCCGCAGCAGGTGCTTGTTCCGGGTCGCCTCGACGGCGGCGACAGGGTTGTGGGGCAACTCGAGGCGCCTCGATGCGTAGGCAGCAAGACGGGCTCCGGCGTCGTCAACCGCGATGATCGCGTCGAGTGCGTAGCGTTCGGCAAACGATTCTACCTGGGCCGCCCCCGCTTGAGGGTCGAGGAAATCCAACGCCACCTGGCGCGCCGGCTGCAGGTCCTGCAGGGGATGCCGCTCGTCCGTCCCCACCACGACCTCAATGTCAAGCCGCGCAGCCGCCGCCATGAAGTCGGGCGCCCGGTAGCTGGCGCTCGGGATCAGCAGCATTACTCGCAGCATAGACCTGTCGTCCTTCGTGCGAAGCACTTCGCACTCAACCTGGAGGCTACTCTATTGGCGCGTGCGGCTGCACGGACGTTCTCCGGATGCGGCCCGGCGTCAGCTACCACTTCGCTGTTCGGCGGGCTCTGGCGTGAGCCGCTTGAGCACCTTCGCCACCTGCTTCGGCGACCGAGGCTGGTACACCTTCGCCGTGTGCGGGACGGTGGCCAGGAGCACCTCAACCCTCCGCGAATGCGGACGGAACGCCTTGATCCCCCAGAGCAGCATCGAATCCCTGCTGAAGAGCGTCTG
>JANXYE010000066.1 GCA_025350285.1 Chloroflexota bacterium | reverse complement strand
CCATCCCATCGACCGAGATCGACAACCGCCGTAGCGGCCTGAAGTTCACGGAGGACGGCGACTCAATCGTCGCCAACGGCCGCGTCGGCTTCGCCTCAATGAGCGAGGGCGCCACGTATGTCTTCGCCGTCGGCACCATCGACCGCGGCGAAGGCAGCGAACCGGACATGGTCCTCTCCTTCCCCTGCATCGATTCGCCCGGCCTCACCAACCTCAAGAACTGGGATGCGATGGGCTACCGTTCGACCGCCAGCCACGACCTACGGTTCGAAAACGTACGCATCCCGAAGGGCGAGGCCCTCATAGCCCCGATTGCCCTGGTCCGCATGATCACCCAGGCCCAGGCCGCGGATACGGCCGGCTTGCAGGCGCGGGCGCGCGGCGCCCTCGGCATCTGCGCCATCTGGTTGGGCCTGGCCCAGGCCGCCTTCGATTTCACCATCGAGTACGTCGCTCAGCGCCACGGCCTCATCGCGGGCGAATCGAGCGTCTTTGGCCAGCCAGGCTATCGCGCCGCCGAGCCCTGGGCGCAGATCGGTATCGGCGAGATGGACCACTGGCTCGAATCTGGCCGCGTGATGCTCTACGACATGGTCCGCCGCCTGGGCACGCCTTTCCCGAGCACGAACGAGTACAACCGCGCCATGGTCCGCACCATCTACCACCTCCGCCGCATGAGTGAAGAGGTTTCGGCCGGCGCGATGCGCGTCTGTGGGGCCCACGCCTACGTCCGCAACCGCCCCCTCGAGCGCATCTTTCGCGACATGGTGGGAAGCAACGTCATGGCCTGGAAGACGGACCAGCTGCGGCAGGTGCTCGGGATGGGCGCTCTCGGCATGCCCATCGCCATCGGCGGGCCCGCTCCGGCTTAACCAGCGCGGAACCTTCCCGCAGGTCGCGCCGTCTTGACTCTCGAAACATCTTCGAGGACTGGGCCATGGACGCGAAAACGATTCTCACGAATAAACTGGCGCTGATCGCCGCATCGGGCCTTTCAGCCCTGGTCCTCGGCGCCGCCGTTGCCGCCGTCTCGCGCCAGGATACGAGCGCCGCCGGTAAGCCGTCCCCCACCGCGGCGGCCACGGTCCCCGCGACGGCGGCGGCCACGACCACGGCTTCCGCCAGCCCGTTCGCCGTCGGCCGTGCCGAGCTTTCCTCAGCCGCCAGTGGCGCCCCTTCAGCCGCCGCCGATGGGAAGAAGGAAGCCATCCCCTTCCCGCCCGAACAGAAGACACTCCCCGCCGGACAAAAGATTGAAGCCGCCTCCGTACGCGTCGCAACCGACGACGGCAGTTGCCTGAACGTCCGCCCCCAGCCCGGCACGACCTTCGGAACGGAGCCCTTCAGTTGCCTCGCCGACGATACCCTGCTCTGGCTGTACGGCCCCGCGAAGCAGGTCGATGGAGAATCCTGGCGGTACGCCCTCGGCGCCGGCTGGATCGCCGCCAGGTACACCAAACCGGTGGCGCCGCCGAAGGTCCGCCTCCCCGCTTCCCCGTCCGTCACCCTCTGGAGCCAGGCCTCGGATGGCAAGAGCTACGGCACCCAGGTTTCAGCACGCAAGATCGACCTGAAAACACTCGCCGCCTCGCCCGCCGTCTCGTTCCCGCATGTCGAATGGGGCCTTGGTGGCCGCAGCCCCGAGGTTTCTCCCTCCGGCGAGTACATCGCCATGTCGAACAACGGCACTCCCGATGGCTCCCGTACGGACGCCGTCGTGCTTGTCGGGCGAGTGTCAGACGGTTCCAAAGTCGATATCCCGGACGCCTACCCCGGCCAGTGGAGCAGCGACAACAAGCTCCTCCTCACGACCGGCATTTCGAGCTGCAACCAGGGCCAGTGCAAGTCCGCCATCGCCTACTACGATCCCGCCACCGGTATCACGAAGCGACTCACGGAGCCGTCGGCGGAGGGCGGTGCCGCGGCCTGGTCGAGCGATGGCAAGGCGGTCTTCGTGCTCGCCCTCCGGACCCTGACACGCGTCGCGCTCGACGGCACGGCTACCGTCGTCACCGATGCCTATCCCGAGAACCTTGGCTTTTACGAGGCCGTGAACGCACCGAACGGCGCCCAGTTCCTGCTCGGTGGCGGCTACGGCCCCCTGAACCTGCTCGATGCCCGCACGGGCAAGGTGGTTGAGTTCGTCCGTGCACTGCAACGCCAGATCGGCGGCAAGTGCGGCGGCACCTTCAGCCGCTCCAGCGGCTGGATCGACGACACCCACATCTTCTACCACGAACGCAGCTCCTCTTCCAGGGAAGACGGCATCACCATCGGGGACCTGCGTACGGGCGCCCGCAAAGTCCTCCCGTTCTTCAACGTGGCGGACCTTTCGAGCCCAGCCCCAGGTTTGCTCTCGTTCTCAACCTGGGCCGGCTACGACGACCTGAACTTCAGCGTCACCTTCATCATGGACATCGCGACCGGTGATTCGATGCCAGTGCTCACTGGCGCCGGCGCCGCCTGGACCCGGTAGTTAGCCCAACGCCCCGTGGCACTTCTTGAACTTCTTGCCGCTCCCGCAATGGCAGGGATCGTTCCGCCCGACTTTCGGCGCCGTGCCCACGACGCGCCGCCCGGCCGGGGCCTCGTCCATGTTCGTGCGCAGCTGCGATGCGGCTGGCGCGCTTGAGCGCGCGAGCACCGGCGTCCCGCGGGGGGCCGCTTCGGCCATTGTCACCGTCCCTTCGACAACGGCGCCGTTTGAAGTGCCACCGTCCGCGTAGGCTCCCGTACCCGCCGGCACGGGCGCCGCTGCAGGCCGCGGCGCGGAGGTCGTGATCGCCGGCTGTTCCTCCACCTTCACCTTGAACACGGTCTTCGCCACCTGCTTGCGGATGTTCTCCTGGAGCTGCTGGTACATGTCGTAGCCTTCGCGCTTGAAGGCCACCAGCGGGTCTATCTGGGCGTACGCCTGTAGGCCGATGCTGTTGCGAAGGTCGTCGATCGCCGTCAAATGTTCGCGCCAGTGGAAGTCGATGCTCTCCAGCAGGAGCCAGTGCTCCACGCGCCGCATGCTCTCCTCGCCGACCATCTGCTCCATCGCCTCGTAGCGTTCTTCGGCCGCTGCCATCAGGTCGTCGCCAAGTTCGTCCTTCAGCTGTTCGGCCTCTTCCACCGTCGGCAAATCTTCCGGCGGGAGAATCTCCCGGGCTTCGTTGAGCAGCAGTTCACGGCCGTCGATCCCGCCCTGGTTCGCCTTCACCAGCGATTCAATTTCGTCCAGCACCATGTTCAAGACGTTCTCGCGCGTATCCACCCCGTCGAGGATCCGCTCGCGCTCTCCGTAGATCACTTTGCGGTGCTCGTTAATCACGTCATCGAATTCGACAAGCCGCTTGCGGATGTCGAAGTTGTGGCCTTCAACCTTCGTCTGCGCCTGTTCGATAGCGCGCGCCACCATGCGCGATTCAAGCGGCATCTCCTCGGTCATCCCGAGCTTCTGCATCATGCCCGGCACCCACTCCGGCGCGAACCGCTTCATGATGTCGTCTCCGAACGAGACGAAGAAGCGGCTGGAGCCAGGGTCGCCCTGGCGCCCGGCACGGCCGCGCAGCTGGTTGTCGATGCGGCGCGATTCGTGCCGCTCCGTGCCGATCACGTGCAAGCCGCCAAGCCCGGCTACTTCGCCGCCGAGCTTGATGTCGGTACCGCGCCCGGCCATGTTCGTGGCGATCGTCGTCGCCGAGCGCTGTCCCGCGTCGAGGATGATATGGGCTTCGCGTTCGTGCTGCTTCGCGTTCAGGACGTTGTGTTCGATGCCCTTGCGCTTCAGCAGTTCGGAAAGATATTCCGACTTTTCGATGGACGTCGTGCCCACAAGCACAGGCCGCCCGGCGTTGTGCATCTCCACGATTTCATCGACCACCGCGTTGAACTTCGCCCGCTCATTGATGTAAATGACGTCCGAATGGTCTTCCCGGACCATCGGCCGGTGCGTCGGCACGACGACCACATCAAGGTCGTAAATCTTGGAAAACTCCTCGGCCTCCGTCTCCGCCGTACCCGTCATGCCCGCCAGCTTTTCGTACAGCCGGAAGAGGTTCTGGAACGTGATCGTGGCGTACGTCACCGATTCCCGCTGGATCTTGACGCCTTCCTTGGCTTCTACCGCCTGGTGGATGCCGTGGCTCCAGCGCCGGCCCGGCATCAGCCGGCCTGTGAACTCATCGACGATCACGATCTCCCCGTCCTTGACGACATAATCACGGTCGATCCTCTTCAGGACCTCCGCGTCGAGTGCGCCATCGACGTGCCGTGCGATGCGTGAATCCCCACCGAACAGGTCCGGGATGTTGAGCGTGCGTTCGAGCTCCTCGATGCCCTCTTCGGTAAGGGCAACGTGCTTCAGTTTGTGATCGACGACGTAGTGCTCTTCTTCATGTAACTGCTTGGCCGCGCGGGCGAACGCCACGTAAGTCGCGCTCGCCTCTTCCGCCGCGCCGCTGATGATCAGCGGTGTGCGCGCTTCATCGATGAGGATGTTGTCCACCTCATCGACGATGCCGAAGTAGAGATCCCGCTGCGATTTGGATTCCTTTTCCCGCACCATGTTGTCGCGCAGGTAGTCGAATCCGAACTCGTTGTTCGTCCCGTAGGTGATGTCGCAGTGGTAGGTGTCGCGCCGCTCACACGGGCGCAAATCTTCAAGACCGCCCGTGCTCCCCTCTTCGCCCGGGCGGTACCCCGGCTCGTAGAGGTAGGAGACGAGGTTGTTCTGGACCACCCCGATGCTCATGCCCAGGGCGTGGAAGACTGGCCCGTACCAGACCGCGTCGCGGCGGGCGAGGTAATCGTTCACGGTCACGAGGTGCACGCCTCGGCCAAGCAACGCGTTCAGGTACACGGGCGCGACCGCGGTCAGGGTCTTGCCTTCGCCGGTTCGCATCTCCGCGATTTTGCCCTCGTGCAGCACCACCCCGCCGATGAGCTGCTCGTCGTACGGGCGCTCGCCAACCTTGCGGGCAGCGGTCTCGCGGGCCACCGCAAACGCTTCCGGCAGGAGGTCATCGATGTCCTCACCGTTGGCCAGCCGCTCCCGGAACTCGCCCGTCCGGGCGAACAGGGCGTCCTCGCTGAGCGCCGCCATCGCGTCGGCGTGGGTGTTCACT
This sequence comes from Chloroflexota bacterium, assembly GCA_025350285.1. Classification (GTDB taxonomy): domain Bacteria; phylum Chloroflexota; class Dehalococcoidia; order Tepidiformales; family Tepidiformaceae; genus JANXYE01. The sequence continues at coordinate 3,147 of JANXYE010000066.1, read as the reverse complement.
TCGTCCACGATTTCACGCAGGCGTTTCAGTTCTTTTTCGTTCGAGTCGCCGAGCAGGCGGCTGATGAAACCAAGTTTGGGCATAGTCCCCATAGTGTAGATCACGCGGCCATACGGGTGGGTAAGCGCGGGCGCGATTCAAAGTCTTGCGCGGCGAGGGGCGAGACCGGGGCACTGGATCCTCGTGCCGAAATCGGGTGCAGGACTGAGAACCGCTCGCCGAAAACAGTACCGCGACCTCATGGGAGCGGTCATGTGTATGCCGCTCGCCAATCTGGCCGCATGGGCACTGCTGGGCACCCCAGCCCGCCGGGCTAGCGCCTAGCAGGGTGCTGATAAAGGCCCGAAATTCCGTCCGGCTCGACAATAACGAATGACACCCCGTGATCTCTGAACGTAGCTGCCGGGCGTGTCGCGATGACGCTTCGCATTTTTCAGCACCCTGCTAATGCCCTGGCCGTTCGACGTTACTGCGCCGCGGAGAGGGCTGTTGCGCGGCGAGGGGCGAGAGCGGGCAATGGATCCTCGCTGCCGAAATCGGGCGCAGGACTGAGAACCGCTCGCCGAAAACAGTACCGCGACCTCATGGGAGCGGTCATGTGCATGCCGCTCGCTAATCTGGCCGCATGAGCGGACTCGCAGCCATTCGCGCTCGTTCACCCCCCCGCCCCCTCGTCCCACAACCCCGGCTGACCCTGCCCCTCCCGCGAACGGTTCGGCATTGGCACTCCCAGGTGACGGTACGCGCCCGCTGTCGCCATCCGCCCCCGCGGCGTCCGCTGAAGGAAGCCGCACTGCAGGAGGAACGGCTCGTACACGTCCATAATCGTGTCCGACTCCTCGCCGATCGACGCCGCGATCGTCTCCAGCCCGACTGGGCCGCCATCGAACTTGTGGATGATGCACTCCAGCACCTTGCGGTCCGTCTCATCGAGCCCGAGGCCGTCGATATCGAGCAGGACGAGCGCCGCTCGCGCCGCCTCGATCGTCACCTTGCCGCCGGCCCGCACCTGGGCATAGTCCCGCACCCGCCGCAGGATGCGGTTCGCTATCCGCGGCGTCCCCCGTGAGCGTGAGGCGATCTCGACGGCGGCATCGTCGGGCAGGTTCACACCGAGGATGCGCGCCGAGCGGCCCACGATGATCCCCAGCGTCGCCGAATCGTAGAAGTCGAGCCGGTAGACCGAGCCGAAGCGGTCCCGCAACGGCGCGCTGACCATCGCGTAGCGCGTCGTCGCGCCGACGAGCGTGAAGCGCGGCATCGCCAACCGCATCGAGCGTGCTCCTGGCCCCTTTCCGATGACGAGATCCAGCGCGAAGTCCTCCATCGCCGGGTAGAGCACTTCCTCGACCGAACGCGAAAGGCGATGGATTTCGTCCACAAAGAGGATGTCGTGCTGCTTCAGGTTCGTGAGGATTGCCGCCAGGTCTCCGGGGCGTTCGATGGCCGGGCCGCTCGTCGTGCGAATGGCCACCCCCATTTCGCGCGCGACGATGTTCGCGAGGGTTGTTTTCCCGAGCCCTGGGGGCCCGTAAAGCAAGAGGTGGTCGAGCGCCTCTTCCCGCTGGCGCGCCGCCTCGATCGCTATAGAAAGGTTCTCTTTCACGCGCTCCTGGCCGGGGAACTCGTCGAGCGCCCGCGGGCGCAGAGAGAGATCGACTTCGGTGTCGTCCTCCGCCTCTTCCGGGGTCAAAAATCGTTCCTCGCGCGCCATTCGCCGCAGTATACCGGACGGATGTTCTACCGGTAGGGCGCCACTCGGCCAAGCGTGGCCGTCAGATTTTCGCGGCGGCTCGAGCATGACACGGAGACAACGAACCGCTCGTTCGCCACGCGCGGCCAGGATTGCCGCGCGTGGCGACCCGGACCCACGTCGCCAATCCTAGCCGCGACGGATACGGAGCGGTCTTTGGGAGCCCGCTGCCCGGCGCCCGAGATGCGGTCGAAACGGGGTTTCCGGCCCTGCGCAAAAAATCTGACGCACGCCCAGCACGGATTAGCCGCGGAGGCGCGGAGAACGCAGAGGTGTAATCACGGCCGCCAAACCAGCCTATGCGCGCTCTGCGTCTCTGTCGCTAATGGCCTTTGGGTGGGCCCCTACGGGCGTTCGCGGTGGGCCCTTGCGGATGCGTGCCCGGACGGTCGCGCTGGTGTGTTCCGACCAGAGGCTCTCCACCCACCAGGTTGCCCCGGCTTCCTCCCAGGCCCGGACCTGCGCCTGTGCCGCCGCCGGGTTGTCCCCGGGAGTTACGCCTTCGGCAATGATGTCGAACGGGACGCCCGGGCGAACACGATTCGCTCGCTCCCGGATCGCGTGGACATCCTCTGGCTTTAATCGACCTCCCTTCTTTTGCGGGACGATGCCGTCCCAGCGCAGCGCGCGCCTCATCGAAGCCTCGGCCGGCCAGATACCGACGGGCCAAATCGGCACGCGCGGCCGTTGTACGGGCGGAGGCAACTGCGTCATCCGCCCGATCGTGTAGTGCATCCCGGCGTAGCTGAACGGTTCGCCGCTCCAGAGGCCATCCAGGATCTCGATCGTCTCGCCGAGCATCTCTGCCCGCTCCCGCAAGCCCATCATCTCGCCGACCTCGCGAAAGCCGGCATCGTCGCTGGCCGCGCCGACGCCGATCGGCAGGATCATGCGCCCGTTGGAAAGGTGATCGAGGGTCGCGACTTCGCGGGCGAGCTTCCACGGCCGTCGTCGAGGCGCCGCCGCCACCATGGGGCCGAGCCGCACGCGGCTCGTGCGCATCGCCATCGCCGCCAACGTCACCCACGGGTCTGACGCAGGCCCGGCAGGGTACGAGGGTGTCTCGATCGAAATGCAATCGGGGATGAAGACCGCATCCCAGCCCGCCGCCTCCGCCTCTTCAGCGAGTTCGGGCGCCGTCATGATGTCCAGGTCGGGAAGGACGAACCCGTACTTCATGAGGGGAAGCGTACAGCACTGCCTGCGTCCGATGCCGCCGACGCTGCTTCACCAGTCGATGGCGAACTCCCCTCGCCCGTGAGGTACGAGCGGAAGCCGGTCGGGGGCGAGGGAGGGATGCCGCTCTCCCCGGGCTCCGTGAGCTTCAACGCCGGTTCGCTCGTCACTCCCGGTGGAAGTCGCCCTCCGAGCCGCGCACCGCCGCTACCAGCAAC
>JANXYE010000043.1 GCA_025350285.1 Chloroflexota bacterium | reverse complement strand
GCCGTGTTGGTCGCGCTGAAGATCGTCCCCGACACCTATTTCTACTCGGGCAACCCGCCGAAGAACGCGCCGCGTTCCGACGATTTGATGGACATCATCGAAGCGCTGCCGGTGGCGGAAGTGGTCGCCGAATCGCTCGCCGAATTCAAGCAAAAGAAGAGCCCCGCAACGCCCTCGCACACGAGCGAATCGGACAGTTGGAGCGCCTTGGCGGCCTCGGGGATGGCCGGAAACCGGATGAATTTGCAACGCGCTCCCGTCACGCCAATGGCTGCGGTCCGCCTGGGCGAAGGTGAATTCCAAAAACTCACGCTGACCCAGGTGGAAGACGATCTCGGCGATGTTCGCGACGCCCGTCGCGCCCAGTGGGTGGCCCTTCGACAGGAGCCCGCCGGAGGCGTTGACGACGGCGGTGGTCTTCGGCTTGTAGGTCTTGTCCTGGAAGGGCGCGACGTCCTCGGCGTACTTCGCCGGGATCTTGTTGCCGATCCAGGGCGCGCCGCTGGCCACGTGGGCGCCGGCCATGCCCTCTTCGCAGAGGCCAAGGTTTTCGTAATGGAGCAGCTCGGCCGTGGCGAAACAGTCGTGCAACTCCACCTGGCTGAGGTCCTCAGGCCCGATGCCCGCCTGCTCGTAGGCGATCTTCGCCGCGTTGCGCGTGAGGGTGTTGATGTCGGGGAGCGTGAGGTCGCGATCGGTCCACGGGTCGCTCGTGAGGACGCTGGCGGCGATCTTGATCGGCTGGGTCGTGAACTGACGCGCCTTGTCCATCGAGCAGAGGATGGCCGCGGCGGCGCCGTCGCCGGTCGGGCAGCACATCAGGAGCGTGTTCGGGTAGGCGATCACGCGGCCGTTCAGCACTTCGTCCAGGGGCGATTCCTTCTGGTACTGGGCCAGCGGGTTCTGCGTGCTGTGGAAGTGGTTCTTCACGCTGGCGAGCGCGAAGTGTTCCTGCTTCGTGCCGTATGCGCGGCTGTGTTCCATGCCGGCCATGCCGAAGACGGCGGGCATCATGTACGAACCGACGCGCCCTTCGAGGCTTGTCGCCGGGTCGCCGCGCGAGCCGAGCAGGCCCTGCTTGCCCATCTGTTCCGATCCGACGGCCATGACCACATCGTAGGCGCCGGAGGCGACGGCGAAGTACGCCTCGCGAAAAGCCGTCGAGCCGGTGGCGCAGGCGTTGGCCACGTTCACGACCGGGATACCGGTCTGGCCGAGCTGCTGCAGGATGCGCTGCCCGGAGCCGGACGTCTGGTAGAGGTTGCCGCTGTACAGCGACTCGATGTTCTTCATCGTCATGCCCGCATCGGAAAGAGCTTCGTAACCGGCCTGGGCGGCGAGTTGTGAAACGTCCCGGTCCGGATACCGGCCGAACTTGATCATGGAAACGCCAACGACTGCTACTTCGCGCATGGGTCCTCCTTCAAAGGGCCGCTGAGGGGGTGGGGCCAGTTCAGGCCGGGGTGAACTTGTAGGCCACGTAGGAGTTGCCCTCGCGGTCTTCAGAGACCTTCTCCGTGAACATTTTGACCTTCATGTCGAAGCTCATGTTCTCCGGGGTGGGTTCGATGCCCACGATGTTCGTGTTGACGGAGCCGCCGCCATCGAGATCCACCACGGCGGCGATGTAGGGCGCCTTCACGTAGGGCGTAGCCTGGTGGATGATCGTCCAGACGTGCACCTTGCCCGTGTTCGAAAGCTTTATCGACTCGAACGGGCCGGCGCTGGAGCACTTGCCGCAGTACATGCGCGGCCCGGCATAGACGGCGTTACAGTTCTTGCACTTTGCGCCGTTGAGGTAGTCCTCATCGCGGGTGGCCCCGAGGGTGAGGTGCGGGACGAGCGGGCGGAGTTGCGGTTCTGCTGTTGCTGTGTCAGCCAAGCGGAATCCCCTTTCGTGGGCGGTGAAACTCCCGGCGGCATCGGGCGCGACAACTCGTGTCCCGGCCGGAGCATACGCGCCGAATATTGTGGCGATGGCGAGGGAAGGGCGTCAACTGGGACGGTTAGGGGCGGTGAATCTTCCCGGTGAACCTTGCAGGCGTGGCCGTCGCGGCCACGTGTTCCTCCCGGCTGTTGAGCGTCGCACCCTCGCTCGGTTCAGGCCCAGGGGAAGACGGAGATCATTCGTGAACACCTGGCCGCGACGGCTATTTGACATTTCGGGGGTATGCTTTCGGGCGTGACCGTCGAGTATCCACGGCGCCACCGCCTGGCCGCCGACTCCTACCGGCGTCCGGGCGTAAGCGTTCACCTCATCCTTCGGGCGTTACCGGGCACGTCGCCATTTGCGAACCGCGTCCTTGGTGACGCGATTTGGGCGGTCGCCTGCCAACAAAACGAACGCGGGCAGGTCCGGCTGAGGGCTGCCTGTCTGATGCCCGACCACCTCCACCTCCTGGTCCAGCCGGAGCGCGCCGACCTATCCCGCTGGTTGAACAGCTTCAAGTCCTACACGGCCTCGGTTTCTCATCGGCACGGTCATCGCGGATCACTCTGGCAACCGTCTTACTTCGACCGGCTCCTTCGCGAAGGCGAGTTCGAGGCAACGCTAAAGTACGTGTTAGAGAACCCGTTGGCAGCCGGGCTGGTTGAGAGTTCCGAGGAGTGGCCGTGGTCGGCCATCTGGTTGGACGAAACCGAGCGAACAGAGACGCCCGCACAATTCTCGTAGGCGTGGCCGTCTCGGCCACGTGTTCCTCCCGGCTGTCGAGCGTCGCACCCTCGCTCGA
>JANXYE010000685.1 GCA_025350285.1 Chloroflexota bacterium | reverse complement strand
TCCCAATCGATCGATGCGGTGAGGCCGTGCTCGTCGTACATCATGTTGCCCACGCGGAAGTCGCCATGGACGACGTGCAGCGGCCGCATGCGCGGCTTGAGTTCGGCGATCCTGCGGGCGACCCAGCGTAGGGACCATTCGATCACGGGGTGCGGGTTCTGCTTCACGCGATCGTACTCTTCGACTTCGCGTTCGATTTCGAAGAGGAGGGCATCCTCATCCGGGCGGGGCGAGCGGAGTTTGGCCTCGACGGCGGCGAGGGGGGCAGCGTGGATCTGGGCCAGGCACTCGGCGAGGTCCGGGATGATCTGCTCGCGGCAGGCGGCGAGGTCCGGGTTGGTCAGCAGCTGGCGCGGGTTCGAATCGCCGCTGACGCGTGACATAACCATAAACGTTTGGTCGCGCTCGTTTTCGCCCACGAAGATCGGTTTCGGCACGCGCACGCCGCGTTCGTGCATGACTTTGAGGGCGGCGAACTCAGCGCGCGAGCGCTCGATGTCGTCTCGTCCCGGTGGGCTGAGGCGGACGACGAGCTGCTGGCCAGCGGCGTCGGCGCCCCACGAATCGTGCATGGCGCCGCCGGCCAGGAGCTTCATCCCGGTCACTTCGATGGCTTCGTCGCGTAGTGCGCGGTGGATCGCGTCGGCGACGATCTCTGGGCTTCCGATCGGTCCGGCCAAGGGCATCCTCCGGCGCGCTCGCGCGGCGCCTATTCTGTAGTGCCAGGCGGCAGCGATCCAACGTGCTTGGCCGCTGGGCGACTTGGCGGCCAACTCTCTGTAACGCCCGCCACTGCCGCGAGTCTGGCAGTATGGAAGTAACTCCCGCCTCTTGCGCGGGCCTCTAGAATGTTCCGAGGGATAGCTACATGTCCGAAAACAACGACGCTTCGACCGAAATCGCCACGCTCGCCGGGGGCTGCTTCTGGTGCCTTGAGGCGGTTTACGACGAGGTCACTGGCGTCGAATCGGTCGAGTCCGGGTATATGGGCGGCGCGAAGCCGAACCCGGACTACTACGCCGTCTGCTCCGGGAACACGGGCCATGCCGAGGCAGTGCGCATCGCCTTCGACCCGGAGCAGATTTCCTACCGCGAGCTGCTGGAGATCTTCTTCGTCATCCACGACCCCACGACCCTGAACCGCCAGGGGAACGACGTGGGCACGCAGTACCGCTCGGCGATCTATTACCAGTCGCCGGAGCAGCAGGCGGAAGCCGAGAAGATTCTCGCCGAGCTGGAGGAGATGAAGGCGTTCCCGAACCGGATCGTCACCGAGGTGACGGAAGCGCCGCCGTTCTACGTCGCCGAGCCGGAGCACCAGGAGTACTACGCGCGGAACCCCGGCGCCGGCTACTGCCAGTTTGTGGTCGCGCCAAAGCTGTCGAAGTTCCGCAAACATTTCGCTGAGAAGCGAAAAGCGTCGGCTTAGAGAATTGGCCGCCCAGGGGGCCAAGACGCCAAGGTTCGAACTGGAACCGCCGCGTCTCTCAAACTTGGCCCCTTGGCAGCTTGGCGGCCAACTGCTCAAGCTACCCGGTGAGGCCGCCATCGACCGTGACCTCGGCGCCCGAGACGTAGCCGGCGTCGTCGCTGGCGAGGTAGAGCGCGAGCTTCGCCACGTCTATCGGGTCGGCGATACGGCCGAGGGCGATGCGGCGGACCCAGCGTTCCGGGTTGGCGTCCATGCTCGGGATCTCGTGCAGCATTGGCGTATCTATCAAACCGGGGTGGATGGAGTTGACGCGGATGCCCCAGCGGCCGAGTTCGGCGGCGGCGACCTTCGTCATGCCGCGCACGGCCCACTTGCTCGCGCTGTAGGCGATTGAGCCCGCGTTGCCGCGCAACCCGGCGACGGATGAGATGTTGACGATGGCGCCGTAGTGGTTGGCCATCATCGCCTTCCCGCCGACCTTCATGCCGAGAAAGACGCCGACCTGGTTGATGGAGATGACCTTTTCGTAATCGGCGAGGGCCATCTCGGTGAGCGGCCCCTGCTTGTAGATTCCGGCGTTGTTGATGAGCACATCGAGCCGGCCATGGGCCGCGACGATGGCGCCGACGACACGTTCCCAGTCCGCCTCGCTGCTCACGTCGTGGTGGTGGTAGGCGCCCTGGACGGACGCCGCCGTGGCCGCGCCTTCCGCATCAAGGACGTCGCTGAGGATGACCGTGGCGCCTTCGCTGGCGAAGAGGGCCGCCTCGGCGGCGCCCTGTCCGCGCGCCGCGCCGGTGATAAGTGCGATTTTGCCGTCGAGCCTGCCCATGGTGGTCTCCGCCGCGAGTACCGGGATCCGGCCCGGGTTCCGCGTGGCCGATTCTACGCGCAGCGCGGCGTGGGAGTCAGGTCTTCGCTGGCTGGGGCGCGTGGGCGGCTTCGATGCGGGCAGGACCGTGCGAAAAGAAGGCAGTCACGTTGTAGGCAGGCCGTAAGCGGTGCCAATCCGTGCCGGGGCGAAGCATCTTCACCTCCCAATCGCGGGAGAGAGTGCCTTCGACCTCGGTGAGGGGGACGCGGATGCCCCAGCGCAGGAGGGCGGGCGCGCCGTCGCTTTCGCCGGCCACGAGGAGGGCGTCATACTTCAGCATGGTCGCGTCGCATTCGCGGAGGGCGCCCATGCGGATCGCGCAGAGCTGGCCGGCGGCGTCGGCGATGGCGATGCGCACCTCGCCGTCGCTGACCTGGAGGTCTACTGTACCCGCGCGGCGCGAGCCGCCGAAGAGCGCCCGCGCCGCGCCGAGGGCGACGCCTTCGTGGACCAGCGAGTCCACAAGCACGTTGCGTATCTGGACGCCTTCGCGCGTGCCGAGGAGGAGCATCGCCTCGCGGTAGTGTTCGCCGGAAGCGCGAAGGCCATCGACGACAAGAATCTTGGCGTAAGCGGGCACCGGGCGAATGAGCGGTTGCGGGAGGAACGGCAGCGCCTGCGCTTTGCCGACTTCGAAGGTAAAGCTGTAGACGCGCGCGTCCGAAAGGTCCCAGCCGTCGGTCGCGTCCGCGGCGGGCGGCAGCCGGTCGGGGATGGCGGCGATGGCTCGTTGGCCGAAGTCAGGCATGCGGTGCGCCTTGCGCCGGAAGAGGGGCGATTGCGAAGGCCAGGCAATCGCCAAACCATTGGCGCCAGGCCAGCGGCAGTGGCACTTCGATGGCTGTCTCAGAGGGGACGGCGGATGCGGGGCTCGCGTGGAATCCGGCGGGGGAAACCGTCAGCGCGACGGAACCCTCGGGCGCGGCGGCCCGTTTCAGGGCATCGGCGAGAGCGCCTTCGGCGGAGGCGAAGCCGGCGATGAGGCGGCTCGCGAGGCGCACGCGGAGGAGGCTGAATTCGGCGTCGGGCAGGCCCTCAGGCGCTTCGAGGTGCGCCTCCGGCGGCGCGGAGTGGAGCGCCTCTGTACGGGCGATGAGCCAGCAAGTGGTTTTTGGGGCGGCCTCGTCGAGCCACTTGAAGGCTGCCTCGGGGCCGAGATCGGACATGGCGAGCACGGCGGTTAGCGC
>JANXYE010000684.1 GCA_025350285.1 Chloroflexota bacterium | reverse complement strand
CAGACGTTCGTTGCCTTCGGCCAGCGTTTCGTAACCGAGTCCGAGCCGCGCCATCGTCCCCGGCGTGAAGTTCTCCATCACGACGTCGGCCTGTTCGACCAGCTGCAGGAAGATCTCCCGCCCTTCGTCCTTGCGCAGGTCCATCACGACAGATTTCTTGCCGCGGTTGACGCTGAAGAAGTACGAGCTCCAGCCGTTCTGGTATGGCCCGGTCGTCCGCGAGATGTCGCCGAATGGCGGTCGCTCGACCTTGATTACCTCGGCCCCGAGGTCGCAGAGCACCATCGAGGCGTATGGCCCGGAGAGGATCCAGGTGAGGTCGAGGATGGTGATGCCTTCGAGTGGTCGCGCCATTCGCGTAGCCTACAGGAGCACCGCCGCAGCCTCACGCCCGGCCCGCTATATACTGAAGGCCGGAGAACCCACCATGGCACAGGCACCCACGCTCGACCCGCCCGCCGCTCCGCCGTACCGGCGGATGTCATACGAAGAGTTCCTCGAAGACACCTGCGAGGAGCACGCCGAATGGGTGGACGGCGAGGTAATCCCAATGGCAACCGTTTCTGAATTTCATAACGCGACGACCCGATGGCTCATCCACATACTCTCGACCCTGGTTGAGGAGAGTGGCATCGGCCGCATCTTCCACGAGCCGTTCAACCAGAAGCTGCCAGCCAGTTCAGGCCGATCGCCGGACGTGATGATTCTGCTTGCAGCCCACATGGACCGCATGCGCCTCAACCACCTCGATGGTCCCGCCGATGTCGTCATCGAAGTACTGAGTCCGGGCACGGCCGGCGTGGACCGCGGCGATAAGTACCTGGAGTACGAAGCCGGTGGCGTCGCCGAATACTGGCTCTTCGACCCGCAACGCCAGGTGGCCGAGTTTTATCGACTCGCACCAAACGGACGCTACCAACTGGTGCCGGTCGAAGCCGGCGGGCGCTTCGAGAGCGCCGTGCTTCCCGGCATCTGGCTCCAGGAGAACTGGCTCTGGGAACGCCCCGCGCTCCGCATCGTCGAAGCGGCCTACGGCTCGCGCTGAGCGTCCGTCAACTGGAGATCGTCGCGTTTACGAAGCCCGCCGTCGTCACCGGGCCGGCGATGCTCAGGTAGTCCTCGTTCGCGAGGTGCGCGGTGAACGTGCCACTCTGCCCCGCGAGCAGCTTCGCCGGGCCGGGGGCCGGGAACGCCGTGGCTATCGGGCCGGCATGAATGATGAGCGCCACCCGCCCCGCCACGTCGTAAAAGGCGATGAGGACGTCGATCTCCCCCAGGGAGTACGGGCCGCCGTTCGTGATCGTGCCATTGAGCACCGAACTCGTCTCGGAATTGGTCACGATCCTCTCATGGGTCTTCGGGTCATAGGTCACCAGTTCGAGCGGGCGCGGACCCCCGGCCGTCACGGTAACGCCCAGCGACGCGACCGCACCGGCCGTCGTCGTGAAGCTCTCGATACCTACGGTCACGCGAACGCTGGCGTCCGTGACCCCGACGAAAGCGACCTGGAACAGGCCCGTGCCGTGCGCCGCGATCTGCGTCGTCAACGCGGAAACGCTGGTCATGCCAAGGGTGGCGCCAGCCGCGCTCACGGCCGTGCCGCTGACCACGGCGTTCGTAACCACAAAGTCCGAATCGTTCTGGATCTCCCCAAATGCGGTGAGGCTGCCGAGCACCGCGGTCCCGACGTGGCTTATCACTACCAGGCCCGCGGCTGGGTCGCCCGTGGCGCGCGGAATATTGGGCTGCACCGGTTCCGAGGCGAGGTTCGGGATCGTGATCCGGTATCGGCTCATCGCTTCTCCATCGTCCGCGCGGAGCACCAGGACGGCCGAAATCAGGCTCGTGGCCACCAGCAAGGTGGGCAGCCCGAGCCCACCCAGTGCTGAGAACGGCCTTCGACGTGGGCGACATCCATCCATAGGCCCCGAGCGTACCGCCGTGACGCCTTCACGCGTACCCCTCGGAGCGTTCATCCGCCGAGGAATTACACTTCCGAAACAGTTTCGATGGGCTCAGTTCAGCCGTTCGAAGATCGTTGCGATGCCCTGCCCGCCGCCGATGCAGAGGCTGACGATCCCGTAGCGGCCGCCCGTGCGCTCCAGTTCGTGCATCAGCTTCACGACGAGGATCGAGCCCGTCGCGCCAACCGGGTGGCCCAGGGCGATAGCGCCGCCGTTGGGGTTGGTCCTGTCCGCGGCGAGGCTGAGTTCCGCCGAACACGCGCAGGCCACGCTCGCGAACGCTTCGTTGAGTTCGATCACGTCTATCTGATCGATACTCATTTGGGCCTTCGCCAGCGCTTTGCGGATGGCCGGGATAGGGCCTTCGCCCATGATCGACGGGTCCACGCCAGCTTCGGCGCGGGCCACCATCCGGAGCCGCGGCGTCAGGCCCAGGTCTTTCGCCTTCGAGGCGCTCGCGACGACCACGGCCGCCGCGCCGTCGTTAATGCCGCTCGCGTTGCCCGCGGTCACCATCCCGCCGTCCTTGAACGCCGCGCGCATCTTCGCCAGCGCTTCGACCGTCGTGGCGCGCGGATGCTCATCCGTATCGAACAGCTTCTCTTCGCGCCCGACCTTGATCTTGACCGGCACGATCTGGTCCTTGAAGCGGCCGGCCTCAATCGCGGCGATTGCGCGCCGCTGGCTTTCCGCCGCGAACTCGTCCTGCGCCAGCCGCGTCACTTCGTACCGCTCGGCCAGCTTTTCCGCCGTGAGGCCCATGTGCTGGTTGCTGAACGGGTCGCTGAGGATGCGCATCATGGAATCCTCGACCACGCCGTTGCCCATCCGGAACCCGGCCCTCGCCTGGGGAAGCAGGTAGGGAAGGCGCGTCATATTCTCGGCCCCACCGGCGATGACGATTTCCGCGTCACCCGTCTGGATGTAACGGGCGGCCGAGTGGATCGCTTCGAGACCCGAACCGCAGAGACGGTTCACGTTCATCGCCGGGACGCTGTAGGGCAGCCCGCCTTTGACCGCGGCGAAGCGCGAGAGGTACGTGTCTTCGCCAATCTGGCCGCAAATGCCCATGACGACCGTGTCTACCTGGTCCGCGTTCAGGTGAGCTCGCTCAAGTGTTTCGCGAATGACTGTCGCCCCGAGGTCCGAAGCGGAGGTGTCCGAAAGTGAACCCTGGAACCGTCCGATTGCGGTCCGCACGCCAGATACGATAACGACGTCTTCCACGCTGCATTCTCCCGCGCCCACAGGCCGATCTTTGCGGCAGGGCAACCGGCTCAGTGTATAGCCTGGAGTGACGCCCGAGGGATGCACGCGGGCCTGTGGACGTGGCTGGTGTGATAGACCTGCCGTATATCAGCGAGCCGCGTCGCGTCGTCGGCGCCTGTCGCATCGATAGGTCGCCGTGGTTCGGCGGCGCTCGCCCGCTCGGCCGATCCGCGAACCCAGAACGGTGAGCTGACCGGGGCGCCCCCACCGGCGCATCTGGCTCCCTGGAAAAGCCCCGCACTGCAATGCGGTTTGATGTGCCCCTGGGGCTGCCCCGGCCTCACTCCTTGATCTAGAGGCTTTGTGCGCCTCCCGAAACCCGTGAACACGGGAATATCACTCTCCGCGTCCTTCGCGCCGCTTACCGATGGCGAGAAACGCGAGCCAACCGCTCGCCGCGAATATCGCCAACCCTATCAGGATGACGTTAAGGCTCGATGCCTGCTCTAACAGTCCGTTCCCCGCACTCGGTACGCCGGGTGTGCCGTTCCCGGTTCTGTTCTGCCCTGGTTCGTTCGAAAGCACAACGCTTCCGCGGAGGGGCGTCGCCGAGTTGTCGCAGCCCGTGCCCGCGCATGTGACCGGTGGTGTCGCGCAGGGAAGTCCGCTTGTGCTCGTATTCACGCAGCCACCCGGTGGAGTGCTCGCAGGCGTTGGCGTGGGTGCGTACCGCTCGCCGAAGTTGTTGTTGATCCCGTTCGTCCCGGCCGGCAAGACGATGTCGTAAAACTTATCGTTGCTCGTCTTGCCGCCCTGCGAGCCGATGGTGTCTTTACCATCCAGGTACGCCGCTGGCTGGGTTTCCGTGATCGTGTATGTCCCGGCGGTCAGGTCGATGAACCGGTAACAGCCGTCCTCGCCTGTCGTCGCTGTCTTGGTGGCCGCGCCGCCAAGGGAGATGGTCACGCCCGGGATAGGCGCCTCGCCGAGGTCCTTCACGCCATCGTTGTTGTCATCCACGTAAACGCAGCCCTGCAGACTCGCCCGCAGCTCTCCAAAGTTATTGTTCGTCGAATCGCCGCCACCGAGCGTCACGGAGATGGTGTCCGTCCCACGGGTGCCCGGGATCGGGGACGTGTTGCCGGAGGTTTCCAGGCCGTCGCTGTAGCCGGGGGGCTCGGCCGTCTGGTTGATGGTGTAAGGACCGGCCTTCAGGCAGGTGGTCGGCGTGTAGGTGTAAACCACCGTCAGCTGGCCGCCGGCAACCGTCGTGATCCGGTTCTGCACGTTTCCGCCGCCGGTCGTGCGCGAAGTGGCGACCACCTTCGCGCCAAACAGCACGTTCCCCGTTCCCTGGTACGCCGCGAGCGCCGCCACCTCGGTGATCGCCGTTGTTGCGCTGTCGGTTGCGTCACTGGAGCCGAAGTCGTGGCCGCTCGCGCCCGCGTAGTCGGCGGAACCATCGAAAGGCGCGGCGTCGAACGTCCCCGCCTGGGACGAAGGCACGGCCACGAGCTGCTTGCCGCCGGGCGCGTCGATCGTAAGCGTGCCGCCCGTCGTGGCGGTGACGGTGGCGGTGTCGATGTCCAGGCTCTCGGCCTTGATCGTGCTCGTGACGGTGCCCGTTGCGGTGATCGTGACCGACTTGAGCGTCCCGAGAGAGGCGTCGAACTGGGGGATGCTCTTGGAGGTCGTCCAGTCCGTCGTCGTGACCGGGAACGTCGCGTTCTGCGTGACGGTCTGCGTTGGGATGCCCGGAGAACGGTCGTACTGGAACTTGTAGAAGCCGTTTGCATCCGTCACGACGGAGCCGGCCACGGCCACGGCCGCGTTGCGAAGCTCTATAGGGCTGCCGGCGATGGGGGGCTCGCCCGCTTCCAGAATGCCGTTGTTGTTAATGTCGTAATAGACGTAGCCGCTGATCACAGGGCACGACTGCGCGATGGCGGCGCGGGGCGCAAGGGCAGGCGGGATGACGGCCAAAAGCGAGACCGCGGAGGCCGCCAGGACCAACCGCCGCGCGGCTGATGAACGGCCCGGATAGCGTGCGCGGAACCCGCGCCGATGAGCGATGACCAAGAGGAAGTCCTCCGGACCTTCGTGGCCTAACCCCACCAGCGCCATCAGTCCTTGCGAAAAGAAGCTTCCCCGGGGCTCGACTCCCGAATAGGACGCTTCGCGTACGAGTGGTTATCGGGCACCCTCCCGGTGCGGTCAACCACCCGCTGGCAAAACAGATAACGCGCGTGCGGGCCATCTGGTTAACCCGGCAACGAACAGGATCCCGGCTGAA
>JANXYE010000606.1 GCA_025350285.1 Chloroflexota bacterium | reverse complement strand
CCGCGGTCAAGGCGCTTTGCGCGCCGGATGTGTCCACCTGGCAGAACACCAGTGGGCCATCGACGCTCGACGGGCTGGTCGCGTTCATCAACGCCGTGCGCCGGGTCGCGCCGGATATGCACTACGAGAAGGCCGTGCGGGTGGCCACCGAGACTGGCTTCGTCGAAGAACACGACTTCTGCGCGACACTCACCGACGGAACGGCGATCCGCATACCGGCCTGCGTGGTGGGCACCGTTTCCGCTGGCCTGATCACGGGGATGCGGGAGTACGTCGATGGGTCTGGGGCCGGGCCGCTGATCAAGGCGCTGAGCCCGCGTTAAGGTTTCCCGTCAGCCTGGATGCGGTAGATAACCCCGCGCGACCAGTCAGCGACCAGCAGCGCCCCGGCCGCATCGACCGTCACGGCGATGGGGTGATCGAAGCCCGTCGCGAAGACCGAGACATGGTCGATCGGCGCCGTGCCATCCGCGTCAAGCCGCACGCGCACCAGGTTGCGGCCGTAGGGTGTGCCCTCGGCGTAGGTGCCCCACTGGGCGATGAAGGCGTTCCCGGCGTACTCGGCGGGGAAGCTTGCGCCGGTGTAGAACGCGAAACCATCGGCCGAGCTATGCGGCGTGAGGTAAGCGGCCGGTGCGGTGACGCCTGCGCAATCGCCCTTGAGCTTGATTTCCTGAGCGCTGGGCCAGCAGCGTGGCCAACCGTAAAACGCCCCTCCGTCGATTCGCACGAGCATGTCGGCCGGCTCGGGGCCGGCGGGCCCGTCGAGAGCGTCCTGACCGTTCACCGTCGCGTAGAGCTTCCCGCTTCCCGGCTGAAAGGCCAGCCCAAACGGGTTGCGTAAGCCGGTCGCCACGACTTTCAGGTCGGAGCCGTCGGGCCTGAAGGAGAGGATGGCGGCGCTGCGCGGGTCGGGTTCGTTGCAGACGTCGCATGTAGAACCGCTGCCGAGGTAGAGGCGCCCGTCCGGGCCGGCCACGATGTTGTCCTGCTGGTGGAGCTTGAACGGGAGGTTATCCACGATCGTTCGCGTCTGGACGGGCCGAAGGCTGAAATCGACACGCGTGACCTTCCCCTGCTCCGCAATGAAGAGCTGTTGGCCGATCCAGGCGAGCCCCAACGGCGTATCGAGCTGGCCCACCATTTGCTCGGGCGAAGCACTCCCGGCTTCAACCAGGACGACCTTCGTGCCCTGGGTCAGGTACAGGCGCCCGTCATCGCGCCAGGCCATGGCCGTCGGCTTGTCCAGCCCGCTGGCGTAAATGGCGACGTGGAACCCGGGCTGGACGGTGATCTCGGGGGCGGGCTGGAGCGTGGCTGGAGCGCCGGGCGTCGCTGGCGTGCTCACGCTCGCCGCCGCCGGCGCGGAGGCGGCCGGAGCAGACGTTGCCCCCGGCGTGGCGCCCCCACCGCTTCCGGTGCAACCGGCGAGGACCGGGAGCGCGAACACAATCAGGACAAGCCGAGCGAACCGCATCGGCCCAAGAATACGCCCGTGCGCGCTCAGCGGCGCGGCTACAGCACCACCAACACGACACCCGCCACGCAGACGCCGGTCCCGATCGCGACAGCCCGCGTAAACGGCTCCTTGAGAAAGATGATCGAGAGCGGGAGCGCCATCATCGGGGAGGCGGCGTTGAGGATGGTGGTACGGGCGGCCCCGGCCTCCCCGACCGCGTACACGTAGAGCAGGCTTCCGAAGAGCGTGCTGACGACGCCGATGACCGTGATCGCGGCGATGTGGTTGAACGTCCGGAACGGTACCACGAGGTCGCGCGGGGCCGTCGCGAGGGCGAACGCGAGCATGCCGGCCGTCCCGGCCGGCGTACGAATGGCCGAGGCCGCCACGCTGCCCAGGTCGCCGCGTTGGCCCGCGAGCCAGAGCGTAGCGGCCGCCCAGAACACGGCGACGACAGCGATGAGTCCGTAGCCGAGCCAATCGGCCCGCGCCCGCTTCGCATCGCTGGAACTTCGGGAGCGGACGATGAGGTAGATGCCGCCGGCCACGAAGAGCGCGCCAATCCCCTGGTACCAGTGCAGCGACTCACCGAGGAGCACCACGCCCCCGGCTACCGTGAGCGCGATGAACCCGGCCATCGTGAGGGTGAACGCCCGCTGCACTCCGAGTTCGGCGAGGGCCGCGATGTAGAGCGTGTCGCCGACGGTGTAGGCCAGCAGGCCGCTGCCAATCATGGCGACGATAACGCTCAGCGGAGCGTCCCCGAGCTGGCCGGCTTCGCCCGACACGAGCAGGACGATCGGGAGGAGCAGGGTGGCGATCGAGAGGCGGAGGGCGCTCATCGCGACGGGCGTGGTGCGCGAGCTCAGGGAGGCCATCGCGACACTCGTCGCGGACCAGGTAAACGCCGCAATCAGAGCCGCCGCCTCACCCACTGGCCCCATCCTACGGGGCGGGTGGCTTCGGTGCTTGGAGATCTCATCCGTTCAATGGCGGTCTCACGGTGCAACGCTCCAACGGGCGGACGAGAGCACGCTCAGACACGATGATACTTTACAAGTCCAACACCACATGTTCGTGTGAATGAAGAGCGTCTAACCGGAGGTGAGCGGTGGTTCGCAATCTCGAATTCGGAGTTCCGCGTTCATGAGCCTGCGGCGGCGGGACGACTCCCGAGGCCGGCAACGGAACAGGTTCCCTCTAAGCCAGAACCATCCCCGCGTGCGCTGGTCGTTACGCTGCTCCGCGAGTTTGACGGCCTCAGCAAACATCGCCTGAGTGGCGGCTGGTCCGCGCGCGACAGCAAGGGGCGGCTTCGATCGCACAACCGCCCGCAGTCCCCGCACCTAGCCCACCGCGAACACGCGATGCTCCCCCGCGAACCCCTTCAGCGTCACTGCCCGGCCCGCATCGAGCACGAACTCGCCCCGCAGCCGCTCCCGCACCGCCTCCGAGACCACGACCTCCCCACCGACAGCGCAGCCCGCGACCCGCGCCGCGTAGTTCACTTCGCGGCCGAAGAAGTCCCCGGCCTCGCGAACGGCGTCCCACGTATGGATGCCCATCCGCACGCGCACGCCCTCCAGTCCAGCCGCCAGCGCAAGCTCTCGCTGCGTCTCGACCGCGTAACGAACAGCCTGGACCGGCGACGCGAACACGAGCATGAACCCATCGCCCATGGACTTCACCTCGTAGCCGCCGAAGCGGGCCAGGTTCCGCCGGATGACGGCGTTGTGCCCGTGCAAGAGGTCCATCCAGCGTGCGTCTCCCATATGTTCGTTCTGCGCGGTCGAGTTCTCGACATCGGAGAAGAGGAGGGTCACGGTCCCGTCGGCGGCGGCGTGGGTGGAGATGTCGGGGCGCTCGGCCTGGACCGACC
>JANXYE010000593.1 GCA_025350285.1 Chloroflexota bacterium | reverse complement strand
TTCGTATCGCTGCTCGCCACGCCGACGGTTGGAACACGCCCTACACGAGCCCCGATGAGTTCAAGCGGCTTTCGGGCGTGCTCGATTCGTGGTGCGAAAAGGAAGGGCGCGACCCGGCCCAGATCGAGCGCAATGTGAACCTCAGCTTCCACATGGCAGCGGACACGGCCGCAATCCCCGCAGCCGAGGCGCAGTACGTGAGCACATGGGGTCCCGCCGCCGAGGCGATGCGCAGCCGCGGCGTCGTCATCGGTACGCCGGGCCAGGCGATCGACCTTGTCGGCCGTTACGCAGCGGCCGGCGCCGCGCGCGTCAACATCGCCATCCGCCCGCCCGTCGATTGGGACGCCCTCCACGCCTGGGCGAGCGACGTCATCCCGGCGTTCGCGAAGTAGCGCTTGTGCGGGCGCCGTTGGGTGGACGTCGCGAAAGCTCATAGGGCAGGCTGCCCTATCGTCGAAGCGGGGGTCCCCGACATGTGTGGTATTGCCGGGCTGTGGCGGATGGACACCCCCAACGACGCCGACGCCCTTTCCATCCAGCGGATGGCGGACGCCCTCGTCCACCGCGGGCCGGATGATTCCGGCTACCTCTGTGCGAACGCCCGCCGCCGGACCGCCAGCGTTCAGGACGCTCCGCAAGCCGGGTCCGGCGCGGACCTCTTCCTCGCCAGCCGCCGCCTGGCCATCCTCGACCTGTCCGAAGCCGGGCGGCAGCCTCTCGCCAACGAGGCCGGCGACATCTTCGTGGTCTTCAACGGCGCAATCCATAACCACCTGGCCCTGCGCCGCGAACTCGAAGCACTCGGCCACGTCTTTCGCTCCCATACAGACACCGAGGTCATCGTTCACGCCTATGAGGTCTGGGGTGAAGCGTGCGCTAACCGCTTCAACGGTATGTGGGCCTACGCCATCTGGGATGCCCGCGCCAGCCGTCTCGTCCTCTCGCGAGACCGCTTCGGCATGAAGCCGCTCTACATAAGCCGCCCAAACGGGGTTTTTGCGTTCGCTTCGGAGGTAAAGGCCCTGGTCGCCGGCTTCGCCACGCGTCCAACCCCTGACGCCGAGATGCTCGCCCGCTACGTCGCCCACGGTACCGCGCCCACCCATCGCCGCACGATGTTCGAATCCATCGAGGCCCTTCCAGCGGCCCACAATCTCGTGATCACGTCCGCGGGCGCGGTCGAGTCGCGCTACTGGGACTACACCCCTCACGGCCAGGGGGGCGACACCCGCCAGCCCGACGCCAGGTTCCGCGAATTGCTCGACGACGCCACCGCCCTCCGGCTCACCGCGGATGTGCCCGTCGGCATCTTGCTGAGCGGTGGCCTGGACTCGTCCGCTATCACGATGCTCGCCTCGCGTCACCTCGATGGCGCGCCGATGCACCTCTTCACCTCCGTGTTTCCCGGCTTCTGGGGAGATGAAAGCCGTTACGCCAGGGTCGTTGCGGACCGCACGGGGCTGCCGCTCCAGTTCGTTGAATACGACCCAACGTCCTTCGTCGAAGACCTCGGCCGGGTTGTCTGGCACATGGACGGTCTCCCGCTGAGCGCCCAGGTGTTGCCCCGCTGGACACTCCTTGGCACGGCCGCCCAATCGGTCAAGGTCGTCCTCGAGGGGCAGGGCGCCGACGAGTTGCTGGCTGGCTACCCCTGGAGCCACGCCCGGCCCTACATTCGCGACGAACTGACGCATCTTCGGCCGTCGAACGCCGCCAGTTCGCTTCGGCGAGTCTGGGATGCCGCGGACATCGCCAGCCGGGGGCGGCCCGCCCGATTCCTCGCGCGCAGCGCCTGGACGGCCCTGCACCGCGAACCTCCCGTGGACGCATTCGAGCACCTGCTCTCAAGAGACACGGCCGCCTTGTTTGGCTCGGCCGACCTACCCCGCCAGCGTCGCAGCCCCTTCCCGGGCCACCTCAACGCCGCACTCTGGGCCGACCACCGCCGCGCAATACTTCCGCACCTTCTTCACTTTGGAGACGCCATCAGCATGGCCCACTCAGTCGAGTCTCGGCTCCCCTTTCTCGACCATCGCCTCGTCGAGTTCGTGTTCGACCTGCCCTTCACCGAGAAGTTCCGTGGCTCGCAAAGCAAGTACCTGCTCCGTCGGGCGTTGGCGGATGACCTGCCCCCGGCTATCCTCAACCGCCGCACGAAAGTCGGGTTCGAAACCCCGCTGCGACGCTGGTTGAAGCGCTCGTTCGCCAATGTGCGGACGGTGGTCGAAAGCCCCGAGGCTCGGGGTCGTGGATTGTTGGACACGGCCGCCGTGAGTCATCTGCTGGCCGGCTTCGAACGCGGCCACGACGCGCGTCGCGACCGCGCCATCTTCCGCCTGCTCGCCATGGAGCTCTGGTTCGGGGCCTTCGTGGATGGTCACCCGCCGAAAGCGCGTCTGCCTTGAACCCAGCCGTCTCGACCGATGCATGGC
>JANXYE010000549.1 GCA_025350285.1 Chloroflexota bacterium | reverse complement strand
CGAAGAACGCCATGCAGGGCAATACCGGGCCCAAGTGAGCGGCGGCGGAGTCGCGGCCCCCCAGTGGCCGCTGGCGTAGCGGAACACCTCTGCGCACCCCTTACCCCCGTCGCCGGACGCTGATTGCCGAAAGCGTCACCGAGAACAACCCGAACGCCGCCATCACCGCCAGCGAACGCCCGAGGTGCGTCCCCGGGAGGTCCGTTGTGGACCCGCGGATGGCGTCGGCAACGTAGCTCGTTGGCATGAAGTCCGAGATGTGGCGCAGCGCTACCGGCAACTGCGATTCCGGCAGCAGCACCGGCCCGAAGAAGAGCACATAGAAGATGATGAGCTGCGTGAGCACGTTCGTGAGCTGCTGATGCGGCGAGATCACGGCCATCGTCACCCCGATGCCGGCCAGCGAGAGCACCGCCAGTGGCGCCACCAGCACCAGCGCCGGGTCCAGCGCCAGCGAGACCTCGAAGTACCACGCCCCGAACAGAAGGGCGAGCACCATCGACGGGAGGGACTGAATGAACGCCACGGTGACGAGCGAAAGGAGGTACGCCTCGCGGCTGATGGGCAGGGTGAAGAAGTACTCCACCCGGCCGTCGTGCTTCATCTCCGAAATGTTTTGGGGCAACGCGACGAGGCCGATCGTCACCATCATCTGTGTCACGGTGCCGGTTATGAGGAAGCGCGCGGTCGAATCCGAAATGTCCGGGATGATATAGCTGAAGCCAAGAATGAGCCCGAAGGCCATCGCGATATTTACGATCGAGATGATCAGCATGAACGAGCGGAACATGCGCATGTGCAGCGCAACGAGCTGAGCGTACTGGCGAAGAGCCGTCATCACGCCACCGCCCGGCGGGCTTCGTTGGCGTGGGCCGCGAGCGAGGCGGCGTAGATGTCATCGAGCGTCGGTGGCCCGATGCGGAAGTCGTCCACCAGCCCCCGGTCGCGCAGGATCACCAGCCAGGCGCTGACCGCGCCGAGGGCCGCGTGATCAAACATGTAGGCGCCCTGAGTCGTCCCGTCCGCGTCCAGCGCTGGGTGCGGCTCGACCGGACCGCTCGTTGTCAGCTCCAGCCGGAGCCGGTCCGTGACGACCGACCGCAGGGCCGCCGGCGTCCCTTCGCGCACGATCCGGCCTTTATCGATGATGGCGAAGCGGTCTATCACCCGCTCCGCCTCCGCCAGGTTGTGGGTCACCAGCAGGATCGTCGTCCCGGCCTTGCCCAGTTCGCTGATCATGTTCCAGAGCAGCTGGCGGCGCACCGGATCGACATCGTTCGTCGGCTCATCGAGGACGAGCATGCGCTGTCCGCCAGCGAGAGCTGTCGCCACGCCGGTCAGGCGCTGGACCCCGCCCGAGGCATCGCGCAGGCAGGTCTTGCGAAAGCCTTCGAGGTCGAAGCGGGCGATCAACTCCTCGGTGCGGCGACGCGCCTCGGCCCGGCTCAGCCCACGTAGCCGGGCGATGGCGAAGATCGTCTCTTCGACGCGGGCGCCCGCCATGTGGAACTGGCCCTGCGGCAGATAGCCGATGGACCGCCGCGCGTGCCCCGGGTCCGCAACGACATCGACCGCACCAACCGTGATGGAGCCGGAGGTCGGCTTCAATAGGCCGAGCACCTGTTTGACCAGCGTCGTCTTCCCCGCTCCATTCGGGCCGAGCAAGCCGTACACCTCGCCCTCCGCGACCTGGAGGCTGAGGTCGTCGTTGGCGAGGGTGCCGTTGCGGTAACGTTTGGAGAGGTGGGTGACGGTGAGGGCTGTCATGGGCGTCAGTTTGAGCCAATTCGGAGACGAAAGTCAATATAAATATTGAAAAACAGGAGAATCGAGACTAATTTCACGCAACTTTCGAACCGCGTGCAATGGCCGTAACCGCGCCACGTGTGGGCGCGAGGCGGAGCGGAACACCTCGCTCAGCCCGATTCCAGCGGCCGAAGCCGCGGCGAGCTTCGCAACGATCCCTGCGCCTGTCACCGCGGTCGCGCCGGGCCCTGGCAGCTCCGGGC
>JANXYE010000490.1 GCA_025350285.1 Chloroflexota bacterium | reverse complement strand
CGAACGGTTCGGAAGGGAGGCCGCTGTGGTGATGGCAACGATTGACCTCGACGGCTGCATGGACCTGCTGGACATCGGCTGGGAAGGTCCGCTGAGCCAGGCGTATTACCGCCTCGAAGCTGAGGCGCGGGCCAATCGCCGCCCGCTTCCGCACCAGTCTGTTGGAGCGCATCGCTTGGACGCGGTCGTCATCAACCTGACCGCCGACCGACTGGACGAAGTGGGACGACCGCTCCGAAGCGTGCGGGCCGTTTTCGTGGAGGGGGAGCCCCTCTTCCCGGGATCGGCGCTGGCGGGGAGAGTTCATGTCCAAGTCGCGGTCCGGGATCTCTCAGCAATCCGCGCCGTGAGCAAGGAAGTGACGCGATGACGCAGGCCGAGGATGCCACGCAGGCCATCAACGACTACTTCGACCACTTCGACCTCGAACAGTTCATAGAGGATTCGCGGAAGTCCAATCCGGACCTGCTCCTGATGATGGGCATCCATGTGCCCGAGAACGCTGGTGGCTTCCGGCCCCTTCCTATCGCCGATTGGCTCGACGGACTCGCGCGGGAGCGGGCCGAAGCGGAGCGCGTCGCTCCTGAAAGCCAGCTTGCCGGCTGAGCCTCACCCGCTGACTCGCTCGAAGTTGTCGATCAGTAACTCGGCCACGGGCGCTCGTCCCGCACCTACGGAGTTGATCGCGCGGGACATCGTCACTCGTGCGATCCCGTAGCCGTGTCCGCTGTAGAGGTCCTCGACGTACGGCGCGGTGGAATTGGACAGCATCGCCGCAACGCCTCGGCCCGTGAGGTCTTCGAACACGTCGCGCAGGCGCGTGTGCTGTGCGGACCCGAACTCCCCGGTTGTGTAGTCCGTAAACCGGGCGGTGGCCGTCAGCGGGAAGTAGGGCGGGTCCAGGTAGACGAAATCGCCGGCCTTCGCATGCGCGCAGGCGGCTTCGAAGTCTTCGCTCACGAGTTCGGTGGCCGCAAGCGCCCCCGCCGCCGTTCGTAGCCCGCTGGCATCGAGGATGCGCGGGTTCAGGTAGCGCCCATGGGGGACGTTGAAGAGGCCCTTTGCGTTCACCCGGTAGAGCCCGTTGTAACAGGTCCTGTTCAGGAAGATGAGCCGTGCCGATCGCCCCAGCGGGTCCCCGGGGATTGCCGCCCGGCGCTCCAGGTAGAGTCGCTTGCGGCCGTCCGCGTCCTCGGCCAGGTACTCCCGGGCCATCGGTTCGAGCCGCGCGATGAGGTCCTCCGTGCGGTCGCGCACCATGCCAAAGCACTCAATCAGCTCGGCGTTGGAATCGCAGAGGCGCGCTCGCAAGGCGCTCGCCTGGGCGGCGAAGAAGACAGCGCCGCCACCGAGAAAGGGTTCGTGGTAGGTCGCGCCGCCGGCCGGAATGGAAGCGATGATCCGGCTGGCCAGCCGCTTCTTTCCTCCGGCCCACTTCAGAAACGGCGCTGCCACGGGACGATTCTCGGGGGGACGGACGTTGCACGACAGGGACCGCTACGCTCGGATCCCGTCCTCCGCCGCAATCTCACTGAAAAAGTGGCGAAGCGGGAGCCGGAATCCAGGGACGATGTCCTCGCCGTCCAGCGCGTCTTCTTCGAAAACCGGCGTGACCGTGCGTCCACGATAGACATCGCCAGACCGCGTGGCAGGGTAGATCACCCACACGAGCGGGATGCCCGCCTCGCGGTAGTCACGCAGCTTCTTGTGGAGTTCTTCCGCGCTGTCGCGGGGCGAAACTACCTCGATAGCGAGGTCTGGCGGTACGCGAATCCAGCCAGTAGCGGGAATCCCCTCCGGAAATTTGCCTTTCGCGAAGAACATCCCGTCCGGCTTGCGCACCTTGTCTGGCGTATCCGGCCATATGGCAATCCCGGCCCCGTCCGCGAACACCGTGCCGAGGCGGCCGGCGTCGGCATGGCTCGTCAGGCGGATGACGAGCCGCGTAGCTACGTAGGCAGATAAAGCACTCGTTTCGCTCTCCACAATCTCGCCATCGACGAGTTCGAGCCCGTTGTCGTCGAGTTCGAGGAACTCCTCGGCCGTGATGCGGCTGGACGTGACCGTGGTCATGCGTGCCTCCGTGTTCGACTATAGCTGAGCGCGGCCCGCAGTGGCTCAAAAGATCGGAGCGCCGCTCGGCCCTTCCGCGGAAGGGGAGGCAGCTTCAGGGATTGGTTCGGGCGCCGCGTCCCGTGGCGTCGCGCTCCGTTCCGCCGCCAACAGCCGCGCGAGCACGAGGTAGTCGCGGTCCGCATGCGTCGCCTCCGCCGGGACCATCAGGTTCGCCAGTGCATTGACGGTGGACTTCGTTTGGGCGAGTGAGATCGGGTCTTTCTTCAGGAGCTTCGCCGCCAGCGCCCGCGCCCGGGCGATGAGCGCGGCATCGGCGGTCACGTGGTTCACGAAGCCCCAGCGCAGCGCGTCCTCGCTGGAGAAGCGGTCGCAGGCCATCACCAGCTCCTTCGTACGTGACGGGCCGAGTTCGCGCATCAGCCGCGGCAACGCATTCCAGGTGAGCGGGATGTCCAGGTCCACTTCTGGGATGGAGAACCAGGCCGATTCCGCCGCGATGCGGATGTCCATACATGCGAGCCAGGCAACCGCGCCGCCGATCGCGAGGCCGTTGACCGCGCCGATGGTGACCTGGTCGAGATTCTCGATCGCCGCCGAGCTGCGGTTACCGATAGTTGCGTGCAGCCGCTCCGCGAGCGCGTCTGGCGTTGCGGGAGCGACGATTGGGCTGCTGGCCGCGTCTTTGCGCGCCCCGAGGTCCGCTCCCGCTGAGAACGCCCGTCCGGCCCCGCTGAAGACGATCACCCGGGCGGTCGAATCCGTCTCCATTTGGCGGCAGAAGTCGATCATCTCCTGGTGCATACGGAAGCTGATGGCGTTCAGCTTGTCCGGCCGGTTCAACGTCACGGTGACGAGGCCGGGGAATTCGGAGTCGCGTTCGATGGCGAGCGTTTCCATGGAGGTTCCTGTTCAGCGGCCGGAGGTTAGGCTGGGCGCGACCCGGGGCCGGGCGGAGCCAGCTCCCACAGGCCGCACTGCGTTTCGTGGTCGTCGAGGAATGGGCCGACGCATGCGCTCCCGTCGCGGATGATGTGGCGGCAGAGGTTGACCAGGTTGCCGCCCGGCCGGCTCCCGAGGGTCACCTTCAAGTACGAACAGCGGGCCGCGATGCGAAGCTCATCTAAAACCATGCGATCGATGGTATCTGGTTGTCGGCCAAGGAGAGAGGTTACTGGAACAGGGCGCCCACGCTCTGGCCCGAATGGATCCGCGCGATCGCGTCCCCGAATTGGGCCGCCACCGGGATGACCGTCATGTTCGGCGTCCGCTTCTCCGGCCCCAGCGGCACGGAGTCCGTCACCACCACCTCTCGCAGGTCGAGGGCGAGGAGGCGCTCGACGGCCGGGCCACTGAGGATTGGGTGGTAGCAGCTCACGATGAGGTCGCTCGCGCCGTTCAGGCGGAGGGCGTTCACGGCCGAGACGATTGTCCCAGCGGTGCTGATTTCGTCATCGAGGATGAGGCAGGTGCGTCCCTCCACCTCGCCGATGACGTGCAGCGCTTCGGCCGTCTCCGTGTTGCCGATGCGCCGCTTATCGATGATAGCGAGCGGCATATCGAGCCGCGCGGCCAGGTCACGTGCGCGCTTTTCACCACCAACATCGGTGGCGACCACGGTCACATCCCGCAGGTCCTGCGTCTTGAAATAGGCGCTCACGGGGTAAAGCGCGTTCAGTTCATCCACCGGGACGTTGAAGAACCCCTGGATCTGGCCGGCGTGCAGGTTCATCGTGAGGATCCGGTCCGCACCCGCCGTTTCGAGCATGTTGGCGATAAGGCGGGCCGTGATCGGCACGCGCGGCTGGTCCTTTTTGTCGCTGCGGCCGTAGGCGTAGTACGGGATAACGGCCGTGATGCGGCCCGCCGAGGCGCGCTTGGCCGCGTCGATCATGATCAGCAGTTCGACGATAGCCGTGTTCACCGGGCTCGAAAAGGGCTGCACGATAAACACGTCGTGCTGGCGGATGTTCTCCTGGTACTGGACGAAGATGTTCTCGTTGCTGAACTCGAACACATCGACTTCGCCCAGGGGCTGTCCGAGGCGAGCGCAGATCGCCGCGGTGAGTTCTGGATGGGCCCGGCCCGAAAAGACGGCCAAATCGCTGTACAAGACGAACGCACCCCCACCGTGCGGCATCTCAGCGCCGCCGTGCGAGTTGGGAAGTTACCACGGACGGGCGTCTCGGACGATCGGCGAAGAGAATTGGCCACAGAGACGCAGACCGGGCTGAGGAGCAGCGTTGGCGCGATCATGACATCGCTGCTACCTTATCGAGCGATACCACACGGCCAGAGACCGCAGGTCCCCATGCGATCCGCCCCAGCGGCGGAGGGATAAGCCGAAAGGCGCCTGCCGAGGCAACGTGACGCAACTACCGCGCTCCTTCGCGGCTCCTTGTGTCCCTGCCACGGCCGGCGGGGACTTCTCGTTTTCATGGCCCCGAACTCTACGTGACCGGCAGGCTTCAGTGCGTCGGTCACGCCGCTTCCGATATGGAGGACGCCTATGCCGACCCCACGAAAGGTCGAAATGCTGGCGGAGATTAAGGACCGCATGGAGCGGGCCAGCATCGCCATCAGTGCCGACTATCGTGGTCTTTCCGTCGCCCAGCTCACCGATCTTCGCCGCGCCCTGCGCCCGGCGAACGTCGAGGTGAAGGTCGTCAAGAACACGCTCGCCGTGATGGCCGCCAGCCAGGCTGGCCGCCCGGAGATGAGCGAACTCGTGCAGGGCCCCACCGCCGTCGCCTTCGGCTTTGGCGACCCGATAGCGCCCGTGAAGGCGCTCGCGGAACACCTGCGCGCCCGCCGCATGCAGCTCACGATCCTCGGTGGCTGGCTTGAGGGGAAGATCCTCAACCGCGCCGAAGTCGAGAGCCTGGCCACGCTGCCTTCCAAAGAGCAGCTTATCGCCGACGTGGTGGGCAAGCTGCAAAGCCCGCTCTACAACTTCGCCGGCCTGCTCCAGGCGAGCATCCGCAATTTCGCGGGACTCGTCGAAGCGCGCGCGCTCCAGTTGGAAGAGACGGCCGCCTGATCCTTCCGCCCGGCGACGGCGGACCATTCCGAACGTCCACGCCTGCACGGCGCTGGGCCATGAACACACCAGGGAGACCAATCGATGTCGAAAATCGAAGACGCACTCGAAATTATTAAGGGCATGACGCTGCTCGAACTCCGCGACCTGAACAAGGCGATCGAAACCGAGTTCGGCATCACCGCCGCCGCGCCGATGATGATGCAGTCCGGCCCGGCCGCCGGTGGGGCCGCCGCCGCCGAGCCGGAAGAGGAGAAGACGGAGTTCAACGTCGTCCTCAAGAGCTTTGGCGAAAACAAGATCAACGTCATCAAGGCGATCCGCGAAGTTGTCAGCGGCCTTGGCCTGAAGGAAGCGAAGGACCTCGTCGAGGCCGCGCCGACGAAGGTCAAGGAAGGCGTCAACAAGGACGAAGCGAACGCCATCAAGGCGAAGCTCACCGAAGCCGGCGCCACGGTCGAAATCGAATAACGGTCGTTCTGGTAACGACACCGGAGAGGGGCACGCGATTCGCGTGCCCCTCTCTTTCGTTTTGGGCCTGAGAGGGGAACGCCCCGGCCCGCTCACGAACAACGGCCCGGCTGATTAGGCCGGGCCGTTGTTCGTGGTTCTGTCCGTGCCGCGCGGGCGGCTAGTGCGGCGGAAGGATGATGGTGACGGGGTGGATGAAGGCGTCGGCTTGAGCTGTCAGGCCGGCGTTGTTCTTGCACCAGCTTGGCTGGCCGGCACGATCTCCACGGCTCGTAACGGCCACGTTCGAAACCGGGCCAGCCTGGCGAATGATCTCGAACGAATGGTCATGCCACGGCGTCCACTGCGCGCCCGAGAGCGTGTCCGTGCAGACGAACAGCACGGCGATGCCGTCCGCGTGGTAGATGTACGGCTGCGTGACGGGGTAGCGCTGCTCAAGGCAGTTCAGGACGTTGCAGCCGCCAAGGGCGTGCCACGCCTGGCCGCGTTGGACGGGATCGGATGTATCCGAATTCGCGAAGTTGGGGGAGCAGGCGAGCAGTTGGAGCGGGCTGCTGTAAGGCTTGGTGCACTGGATTACGGCCTTCGGCTCGATAATCGGCCTTGTCCGGTCGATCCGGATCGGCCCGACGAGCGGAGCTGGCGATGATTGGCCCGCCACGTTGACACAAGCGCCCGGCGCCTGCAGGAAGTAGCCGGCCGTCTGTTGGCTCACCACGACCTGCGCGGCGAGAGTGCGGCGCGACTTGATCTGCGAACCCG
>JANXYE010000482.1 GCA_025350285.1 Chloroflexota bacterium | reverse complement strand
TTAACCGGAACTTCAACGACCTCTGGTCCTACGACCCCGTCGCAAACAAGTGGACGAAGATGGTCCCCGCGAATGCGGGACCATCGGCCCGGCAGGCCCATTCGGGAGTCTGGGACCCGGTTCGGCACCAGATGCTGGTGTTCGGCGGCTGGGACTTCGTCACTCCGCACAACTTCAATGATCTCTGGAGCTATGCGCCAGCTACAAACAGCTGGTTCCAACTCCGGCCGAATCAGGAGGGAGCGTCCGGGCCAGCGGGCCGCTTCCGCCACGCCGCCGCATGGGACCCGGGCGGCGACCGGATGCTCATCTTTGGCGGATGCTGCTCGCTGCCTCAATTCTTCGCGGACACCTGGGCCTATAGTCCCGCGACTGATGTCTGGGCGAAGGTCGCGAACGACGGGCCGGCGCCACCGGCGCGTAATCGCATTTCCGGCGCGTGGGATCCGGTGCGCCGGCAATTCCTTGTCTGGGGCGGTATCGGCGAGTGCTTCTTGCAGCGCGACCTCTGGGGCTATCGCAGCGCGGAGGACCGCTGGGTTCAGTTGGCCAGGACTTCGTTCCCGGCGCTCGCGCGCGTTGGCCACAGCGCGGTTTGGGACTCCGACGCGAATCGAGTTCTCGCCTTCGGAGGGTGCGATAGCACGACCTACAGTGACGACCTCCTTTCGCTCGACCCATCAACGGGAGAGTGGACGGAGATAGTCCCGCCAGGCATTGCGCCTGAACCTCGCATGGAGCACCGGGCGGCGTGGGACGTACAGGGCCATCGACTGCTGATCTTCGGTGGCCTTTCGGGGAAGGGGTTCATGGGCGACCTCTGGAGTTTCAGCCCATCGTCCGGTACATGGGCGCAACTCGGCTCCGGGGCCGGTCCCCCGGCACGTGCGGGCTTCGCGGCGGCATGGGATGGCACGCGCCGCCGCCTGATGGTGTTCGGCGGATACGATCCAGGAAGGACCTTCTCCGACCTCTGGGCTTACAATGCCGCCAGTAACGCCTGGACCAGCGTCCAGGCCGGCGGCGAAGCACCTCCACGGCTCGCGTACCCTGTCGGGGCATGGGATCCCATCGGTGATCAGTTCCTGGTCTATGGCGGCTGGAACCAGGGTGAAAACCTCACGGACCCATTCGCCAAGAGTTACTACGACGACGTCTGAGCCTACCGGCCGGCAACTAACGCCTGGACACGCATCCGGCCATCCGGGCATTGGCCACCCCACCGCCACCGTGTCGACGCGGTCTGGGCCACGGACACTAACAGGATGATCGTGGCCGCGGGACAGGAAGACCAGGGCGTGAGCCACGTCGTGAACGACCTCTGGACGTTCGATCCCCGGTCCGGAAGCTGGGCGCTGCTTTCCCCGAGTGGCGCCCGCCCGGAGCCCAGGTTCCAGCACAGCACGACCTGGACAGGCTCACAGCTCATCCTCTTCGGTGGTTACGGAGATGAGGTGCTCGGAGATACATGGGCGTTCCGCGTGGCCGAGAACCGCTGGTTGCGGAACGTCGCCGAGCGGCCCGCACTCCTCCATCGAGCGTTTGTGCCACTCGTCGCGCTCCAGTAGTGGCACAATGCCGCTGGCGGTAAGGGGGCGGGGCAGGCGATCGACGGACGGGCACCGCAGCGCGATGCGGAAGACCGAGCCGCGATATCGACCCCGGCGGCGGCGTATTGGCGTGGTTCGGTCATGGCCCTAAGGGTAGAACGCCGCGTTCGCTCGGCACAGCCCGAGACAGAGTGCGGGATGGTAAAGGTGCGCCAGGCGCCGCCGAACACCGGCGCCCGCGGCGAGGAACACAGGAGCCGCTCCTGCTACCCTTCTGCCATGAACGAGACGCTTCGCTCGCGGACGAGGGTGCTGGTCACGGGGCTGGGGGCGGTTACGCCGCTCGGGCATACGGTGGCCGAGTTCTGGGACGGGCTCATTGCGGGGCGATCGGGCGTTGGCCCGCTCACGCTCGCGGACCCCGCCCAGTTTCCCTGCAAGGTCGCCGCCGAAGTGAAGAATTGGGACCCCTTCCAGTTCATTGAGCGGAAGGCGGCACGGCGGATGGCGCGGTTCGCCCAGTTCATGGTCGCGGCGGCCGGGCAGGCCATTGCGGATGCTCGCCTGGAGCTCGACGCGGAGAACCGGGACCGCATCGCCGTGTTCATCGGAAACGGCGGCGGCGGCTACCCGGACATCCAGGAAGCCGTGAACACGCTGACTTCGCGGGGCGGGATGAAGATCGACCCGCTCTACCTCGCGCGCAGCCTGGGAAACATGGCGGCCGCGCAGGTCTCGCTCCAGTTCAACCTGCGCGGCTACAACGGCACCATTTGCACCGCCTGCGCGGCCGGAACACAGGCCATCGGCGAGGCGGGGATGCTGATCCGCACGGGGCGGGCGGAGATTGCCGTCACGGGCGGCTGCGAGGCGGGGATCAGCGAACTCGGGATATCCAGCTTCAGCGTGATGCGCGCGCTCACCAGCCGCAGCGACGACCCCTCCCACGCCAGCCGGCCGTTCGATCGCGAGCGCGACGGCTTCGTGCCAAGCGAGGGCGCGGGCGCGCTCATCCTCGAGAGCGAAGCACATGCCCTGGCCCGCGGGGCGCGCATCTACGCCGAACTGGCGGGCTTCGGCTGCACCTGCGACGCCTTTCATGTGGTCGCCCCACCGGACGATGGCGAAGGCGCGGCGCGGGCGATGGCCGAAGCGTTGCGCGACGCCGGTATGTCCCCCTCCGAGGTCCGCTATATCAACGCCCACGCGACGAGCACGCCGCTTGGCGACGCCGCGGAGACGAACGCCATCAAGACGGTCTTCGGCGAAGGCGCGAGGGGCGTCCCTATCAGCGCCACCAAGAGCATGATCGGGCACGGCCTCGGCGCCAGCGGCGGCACGGAGACGGTGGCCGTCGTGAAGACGATTGAGACGGGCATCATCCACCCGACGGTGAACCTTGAGCACCCCGACCCGGCCTGCGACCTCGATTACGTGCCGAACGTGAGCCGGGCGGCTGACGTCTCCGTAGCCCTGAAGAACAGTTTCGGATTCGGCGGGCAGAACAGTTGCCTCGTCCTCGCACGCTACGTCCCGTAGAGGTGCGCGCCGGCTGGTGCTAATCTGTGGTCGAGGAAGCTCACGATGACGGTAGCCCAGCGATTGTACGAAGAAGCCCTTGCCCTGGAGCCGGACGAACGTGTCGCGCTCGCCCACCAACTGCTCGACTCGGCCGACCGCAAACCGGATCCCGGCTACGAAGCTGCATGGGACACGGAGATAGAGCGGCGCCTGAGCCGGATCGACGACGGCACGGACGAGCTGATCCCGTGGGCAGAGGTGCGGGCGAAGCTGTTCAAGTACGTGGGCCATGAATCGACGGGCTAAGTTCGGACCGAACAGCCGAGACCCGGACTACTGGCTCGACCGCCTTCCGTAAGCCCGCGCGCTGACCTAAACGCTCTCCGCCGGTACCCTGCGGCCATGACCACTGCCGCTCCCTCTCCCACCGTTACCGAGACAATCGCCGGCGCCTACAACCGGCTCTTCGAAGCCGATGCTGATTGGGTGCAGGCAGGCTTCGACCTGCCCGGCGGCCAACGCTGGGATTACCGCGAACCGAACGCCGTCGTCCTCGTGCGCGATGGCTGGTTGCAGGTGGCGGCCGTCCCCTACACGCGCGCCAACGACCACGTCCAGATCCTCGATAACGCCAAGCACATGTACTTTTCGAAGGAGCGCTTCGCGGTCCCTGAGGGCGGCCGAATCACGTTCGAAATCCAGATCGCGGCGCGCACGGTCAACACCCAGCCGGGAAACATGTACGACGGCTACGTCTCGTGGAACCTGCTGGACCTGACAACGGGCTGGGTGCTGGACTTCTTCACCGGCGGGGAGACCGTGACCACCGTCTACGGCCGCCTGCCCTTCCCCGGCGCCACCGTCCCGGACACCGGCCCGGCGAAAGCCTTCTGCATCTTCAACGAACTGAAGGATCACGCGGCAACGCAAGGTCAGGTCCACGCCTACCGCATCACCTACGACCAGGCGCTGAATACCGTGGAG
>JANXYE010000460.1 GCA_025350285.1 Chloroflexota bacterium | reverse complement strand
AGGCCGAGGCGCGTGGGGCCGCACGCCCCGGCTTCCTCTACTCCGCCCCCGGCCTGGAGATGATGACGCACCCGCTGGTTTCCGCCCGCCGGGCCGCGCGCCTGGCTGCGCTTGGCCTCTCGGTCGTGGACTTAACGGCTGGCCTTGGCGGGGATCTGGCCTCGGTCGCCGCGGAAGGCGTACGAGCCGCGGGCCTCGAACGCGACCTCCCGACCGCGATCCTCGCCCGTGCGAACGCGCCGGCGGCGGAGGTCGTGCGGGGCGATGCGGTGAGCCCACCGTTCGAACTCGGCGGAGCCGCCGTCGTGCTCGACCCGTCCCGCCGGGAGGGTGGAACGCGGCGCTTCGACCCTGCCGCCTTCTCGCCGCCGTTCGACACCTGCATCCAGCTGGCGCTCGCCGCCCGCGCCGCGGTCGTGAAAGCGCCGCCGGGTATCGAACACCACCACATCCCGCCCGAGGCCGAGGCGGAGTTCGTGGAGGTGGGCCGTTCCCTGCGTGAGGCCGCGATCTGGTTCGGCGGAGATGCCCGCCCGGGCCTCCGGCGGGCCGTCTTCATGCGCTACGATACGGTCCACGAACTTACGTCTGACGCGCCCGAGGTGGACGCCGGGGCGGCGCCCATCGGCCAATTCGTGTACGACCCGGCCTCCTGCGTCACGCGCGCTGGACTCGTCCGCCACCTCGGCGCGCGTCTTGGGGGCGCTCAACTGCTCGACCCACAGCTCGCGTATCTCACGTCTATCAGCCCAGCCCACGATCCGCTGGCGGATATGTTCGAGGTGCTCGATGTCCTCCGATTTTCGGTCAGCCGCCTGCGCGAGCGGCTCCGGTCGGGTCCTTGGCGGCCTGACGAGATACGCCGCCGCGCGTTCCCAATCGAACCAGACGAACTCCGTCGCCTCCTCGGCCGATTCGCGGGCGAACCCGTGACGCTGCTTTGCACAACCATCGCCGGCCGCAAGACGATCATCATGGCAAAAGCTCACCCCACCACCTGAGTGACCTGATGGACTCTTATAGGCGCGTATCGGCGGATCGCAGGCCGCCACCACATATTGGCGCGCAGGCTCCCCTCGCCCGCGCACGGTACAGCAGAATCCCTATCGGGGGGTGAGGTCGAACTGTGCAAGGGCATAGACAATAAACATCTCCCCGCGCTACTCTGCACTTCTGCTTACACAGTTCTGCGGTTGGTAGCCATCCGGAAGATTTAGCTACCGCCGCCGGAGGACAGCACCCATGCCTGCAGTCACCCCGTTCGATAACTACCTCGACCTCGTCGAGGCGGCCCGCGAACTTGACATCCATCCCCAGAGCCTTCGCCGGCTCATCAAA
This sequence comes from Chloroflexota bacterium, assembly GCA_025350285.1. Lineage (GTDB taxonomy): Bacteria > Chloroflexota > Dehalococcoidia > Tepidiformales > Tepidiformaceae > JANXYE01. Next base: position 856 of record JANXYE010000460.1, on the reverse strand, counting down.
CAAAAGAAAATCCCGGCCACGCTCTTCGCCGGCAAGTACCTTATCGAGCGCGACAAGCTCGAGATGTTCAAGAGCAACTACGACCCTCGCCCTGGCCGCAAGCCCATCCGGCGCTTGCTCTAAGGCGCGGCGCCGTAGACTCTCGCTTGCCATGCTCAGTCACGTCGAACGCGTCCAGATCGTCGTCCGCGACCGCGAAGCCGCCGTCGCAACCTGGCGTGACCTCTTCGGCGCCGAGAAGGTGGGCGAGGACGGCGTCCGGTACCTCAATGCTCACCGGACGACCGTTCAGGCCGGGGTCAGCCTCTTTGACTTCCTCGAACCCTCCGGCCCAGGCCCCGTCGCCGAGTTCGCCGCGAAATGGACATCGGGCCTCTACGGCGTGGGCTTCAGCAGTAGGCACCAGCAGTCGCTCGCCCGGCATTTCGACTCGCTCGGGGCAGCGTACGTCGAAGAGAAGGGCCACCTCTACCTCGCGCCCGATGCGACGCACGGCATGCCGACGGTCATCACCCCTCACGTACCTCGATGCGCCGTCGGCCACATCCGCTGCCTCTACGAAGTGACGAACCCGGTGGCGGACGCCGCGTCCACGACGGCCCACTATGCCGAACTCTTTGGCCTCGACGGACGCCGCTTCTCGCACATCGAAAGCAAGCTCTACGGGTATCGCGGCTCGCTCACGCTCTTCAACCCTCCGGCCTATCTCGACCGCGTGGAGGTAACGGAAACGTTTGGCGGTGGAGCGATGGATCGCTTCTACCAGCGCCGAGGCCCCGGCCTTTACATGTGCTACATCGAAACGGACGATGTCACGGCGCTGGCCGGCCGCCTTCGCGCTCGCGGCGCCCGTTTC
>JANXYE010000423.1 GCA_025350285.1 Chloroflexota bacterium | reverse complement strand
GTTCTCAGTTCTCAGTACTGAGTTCTGAGTAACGGTCGCGGCCGATGTGCCACAACTCAGAACTCAGAACTCAGGACTCGGAACTAAATCACCGGTAGCGATTTCATCGCCTCGGCGACCTTCTCCGCCGGGTAGTGGTCGTCGATGAGCTTGCCGCCGAGATAGTCGTCGTAGGCCTGCAGGTCGAGGAAGCCGTGGCCGCTGAGGTTGAAGATGATCGTCCGCTTCTGGCCGGCTTCTTTGGCCGCCAGCGCCTCGTCAATGGCGCCGCGGATGGCGTGTGAACTCTCTGGCGCGGCCACGATGCCCTCGGTCTGGGCGAACAGGACGGCGGCCTCGAAGCAGGGGTTCTGCGGGTACGACTTCGCTTCGATGTAGCCCTCGCTGTAGAGGTGGCAGAGCATCGGCGCCATCGCGTGATAGCGCAGCCCACCCGCGTGGATGCCCGGCGGCATAAACGTATGCCCGAGCGTGTACATCTTCATCAGCGGCGTCAGGCCCGCCGTATCGCCGAAGTCGTAGCGGTATTCACCCATCGTCAGGCTCGGGCAGGAGGCCGGCTCGACGGCCACGAAGCGCGTTTTGCGCTTCCCTTCGAGCTTCTCCTTGAGGAACGGGAACATCAGCCCGGCCGCGTTCGAACCGCCGCCCGCGCAGCCGATGACCACATCCGGGTACTCCCCCGCCATCTCCATCTGCTCGATCGCCTCCTGGCCGATGACCGTCTGGTGGAGGAGCACGTGGTTCAGCACGCTGCCAAGTGAGTACTTCGTGTCCTCGCGCATGGCCGCGTCTTCGACCGCCTCGCTGATCGCTATGCCGAGCGAGCCGTTGCTCTCCGGGTCGGCCGCGAGGACCTGGCGGCCGGCATTCGTATCCTCGCTCGGGCTGGCGACCACCGAACTCCCCCAGAGCTGCATCAGCGAGCGCCGGTAGGGCTTCTGGTCGTAGGAGATCTTGACCATGTAGACCTTGGACTCGATCCCAAACTTCGAGCAGGCAAAGGCTAATGACGAGCCCCACTGGCCCGCGCCCGTCTCCGTCGCGATCCGCTTCACGCCTTCCTGCTTGTTGTAGTAGGCCTGCGCGACCGCGGTGTTCGGCTTGTGGCTGCCGGACGGCGAGACGCCCTCGTACTTGTAATAGATGTGGGCGGGCGTATCGAGCGCCTTCTCCAGCGCCGTCGCCCGGATGAGCGGCGTCGGCCTCCAGAGCCGGTAGATCTCGCGCACCTCGTCCGGTACCGGGATGTAGCGTTCGCTGCTCACCTCTTGCTTGATCAGCTCCATCGGGAAGAGCGGCGCGAGCGCTTCCGGGCCGATCGGTTCGTGCGTGCCCGGGTGCAACGGTGGCGGCGGCGGGCTCTTCAGGTCCGCCGCGATGTTGTACCAGCGCTCCGGGATGCGCGATTCATCGAGCAAGAACTTCTTGGTAGCCATGGTCGGACTCCCTTCTTTAGTACCGAGTTCCGAGAGCCGAGTACCGAGTGGTTCGCCGCTCACTCGTTACTCGGAACTCGCCACTGGGAACCGTCCGGCCCCGCCGGACAACAAAAAACCCCTGTCCATCAAAGGACGAGGGGTTGATCTCGTGGTGCCACCTTTGTTCCCCGGCGTGCCGGGGCACTCTTTTCGCCGCCCCGCACGGATGCGGGAGGGCTCAGGCTGTGATAACGGTGCCACTCCGTCGGAGGCGAGGCCGCATGCGCGGTTCGCCTTCGAAGCTCCCGGGCCCATTCACCAGTCGCGCCGCCGCCGGGATTGCACCATCCCCGGCTCTCTGCAGGCTCGCCTGACCGGCTACTCTTCCCGATCCTCGCTGATTTCTGAAATTGTTACCGAAAAGCGTAGAGGTTCGGCGAATGGGTCGTCAAGCGGTGGGTGCGATCCAGACCTTTGCGCACATGCTTCGGGTAACGGCTGCCTGAAGCATGCCCCGGACTTGTAGCCGTGGTCCCTCTGGGCCACGTGTTCACGAATACTGCCCAAACGTTCCCCCGATCCTTCTGGAGATGGATCGGTACGTCCGAGGACCCGGGAGGAACACGCGACCACGACGGTCGCGCTACAACCTGGTTCGGGTCGCCGCGCTCTGTCGCCGCTGGCGGAGCCGAACCGTGCCCGGCGACCCACCGCAAGCCCACCCCGGTTGTCGTGAACCCCGCTTCCCTGTTCAATGGAACTCGCGGGCGATTAGCTCAGTTGGCTAGAGCGCCTCGTTTACACCGAGGATGTCGGGGGTTCGAGTCCCTCATCGCCCACCACCTCGAAGCCATCGCCCTCGACCGGGCCCACCGGTCGCGCGCAAGGAGCCGGGCGGCTCTGTCCGCCCTATCGCCGAAAGATGCCCTGGGCTATTCCCCGACCAGCACCAGGCGAGCGATCGTGATGCCGTCCTGGCCTCGGATTTGCGGCCGCAGTCGAAACTCTCCGCCCGCCGGCACGTCGCGGAACTCGAGCGTCAACTGGACGACCCCCGGAGATGGCGCCCCTCCCCAGCGCAGCTCGCCCGCGACCCCGTTGAGCGTCACCGCCACAGTGTTCTCGCCCCTCGCGTAGTCGTATACGGCCGCGTGGAGGACGTAGTTGCCAGCGGGCAGGTTCGCGATCGGCGGCGCCAGGTCGGCGTAGGGCTCGACAGCGACGGCGGCGCCACCGGCACTGAAGAACGGCTGGGCGGTCCGGAACCAACCGCTCTGGCGTCCGCGCTCCAATGCTGGGTCGAAGGTGTAGGCGTCTTCCGGTTCGACCACCCGCAGCACCGGGATGCGCACAATCGGCCCGGCGATCCAGTCGCCTCCGCCCTGGGCGGCCCGCACGAAGAGGCGGCAGGAGAGGTTGTCGCTGGCGGCGTCGAGCGGCAGGTCGAAGCTCGCGCGCAGTGCCCCGGCCGGGATCGTGCGTGCGAATACACGATCCGGTGCGCCTGGACTTCGCGGAACCTCCGGCGCGCAACTCGAGGCGGCTTCCAGCGGCAGGTCCGATGACAGCCGGCCGGCAAGTTCCAGTTCGACCGCCACATGTTGCCGTGGAAACGCCTTCGCCGGGGTCCCGAAGAAATACAGGACGACGCCCGGCGTAAGGTCTCCGAGCCCCTGTTCCGGCTGTCGCAGCGTCGCGGGTAACGCCTCGACGCCCGATCGCCCGGCTCTCCAGGTGGTGGCGGGGGGTGGCGGCCACGTCCCGCTCCGCCGCGAATAGGCGGCATCGGCTTTGATGTTACCGTCACGAGTTTGCTACGGCCCAAACCTGAAGGGGCTCCCCTTTACTCTCTGCCGCGTGCCATCGCG
>JANXYE010000371.1 GCA_025350285.1 Chloroflexota bacterium | reverse complement strand
GAATCCAGCGCGTGGCTCGTCTGCCGGTGGAGGCAGTCCCGCCGGGAGGGAGTCGCCCGATGGCCTATCTGTATCGACAAGATCGACAGGCGGCGGGCCAACCTTTCGCACCGGCCGATGGCGCGGACGTTGAACCGCGGGTCCGGGCTGGGCTTGCTCTCCGTCAGGCATCTGGGCCACCGGCGCGCGCTCGTTCCGGCCGCGCATGCGGTGCCGAAGCGCGGTCCTCAGGGTGGTTAATCGCCGATCTCCAGGTTCACGCGGACGTCTTCTTTGACGGCCGCGACCTTGACGACCTGGCGCAAGGAACTCGCGATCCGCCCGCCGCGGCCAATCACCTTGCCCCAATCGCCTTCGGCGACATCAAGGCGGAGGAAGACGCGGTCGCCGTCGCGCTCTTCGGTGACTTTCACCTCTTCGGGTGTGTCAACGAGGGCTCGGGCGAGGTAGTCAACAACTTCGGCGGTCATGCTCATACAAATACTCCGTGGTATCCGGACCAAGGCGGATGCGGCGACTTAGCTGTCGATGACGCCAGCGCGCTTCAGGATCTTCGCGGCGGCTTCACTGGGCTGGGCGCCCTTCGCGATCCAGGCTTTCGCCTTTTCGCCGTCGATGTTCGAGACGGGCGGGTTTGCGTGCGGGTCGTACGAACCGAGCGTTTCGATAAAGTCGCCATCGCGGCGATCCGGGTTGTCAGCGACGACCATTCGGTAGTAAGGCATCTTCGTCTTGCCGATGCGGCGAAGGCGGATTTTCAGCATTGGGGACAACTCCTGGGCGCAAGGAAACGCGCCGAACGTTCAATTCGTTTGCACGATGCTAGGACATTCGAGCCTTAGCGTCACAGGCGAGGACAGCCTGCGCGAGAATGATCCACCGCTCCGGCGTGCCACGGGCGTAAACGAACCGCTCGTTCGCACTCGCGGCCAGGATTGCCGCGTGCGTGCCTCTTGATTCACGTCGCCAATCCTAGCCGCGACGGATACGGAGCGGTCTGTTCACGTAGCTCACGGCCCAGCGTCCGGAACCAGGTGAAGCGCGCCGTCGCGGAAAACGTTGACGATCGAGCGGTCGGGGGCGCGCTGTGCCAGCCGGAACGTTAGAATCGTGCGCTATGGCAACGTTCAAGATTCTCTGCACACCTGGCGATGGTATTGGCACGGAAGTCATCGCTGAAGCTCTCAAAGTGCTGGCAAGGGTTGAAAAGCGGTTCAAGCACGAATTCCAGTTCGACGAAGAGATCATCGGCGGGGCGGCGATCGACAAATACGGCGAGGCGCTCCGCTCCAAGACCATCGCCAAGGCGAAGGCCTCCGACGCGGTGCTCTTCGGGGCCGTCGGCGGACCGAAGTGGGACAACCCAAAGGCCAAGGTGCGCCCGGAAGACGCCATCCTCGGGATGCGCAAGCAGCTTGGCCTGTTCGCGAACCTCCGTCCGGTGAAGATCCACCCGCTGATGCTCGCGGACAGCACGTTGCGGCGGGAGGTGGTCGAGGGCACGGATATGGTGGTCATCCGCGAGCTGACGGGCGGGCTCTACTTCGGCCGCCCGCAGAAGCGCTGGGAGGACTCACGCGGCCGCCAGGCCGTCGATACCCTGCGCTACAGCGAGAAGGAGATCACGCGCATCTGTCACGTCGGCTTCAAGCTCGCCCAGCAACGGCGCAAGAAGCTGACCAGCGTCGATAAGGCGAACGTCCTCCGCACGGGCCAGCTCTGGCGCGAAATCGCGACCGAAGTCGGCAAGCAGTACCCGGACATCCAGCTGGACCATCTGCTCGTGGACGCGGCCGCCATGAACCTCATCCGCAAGCCCACGAGCTTCGACGTCATCGTCACCGAGAACATGTTCGGTGACATCCTCACGGACGAGGCGGCGATGCTGGCCGGTTCGATGGGGATGATGCCCTCGGCAAGCCTGGGCAAGCGGAAGAAGGATGGCACCGGCATCGGCCTCTACGAGCCGATCCACGGCAGTGCGCCCGACATCGCCGGCCAGGGCAAGGCGAACCCGCTGGCGATGATCCTGAGCGCCGCGATGATGCTCCGCCTCTCGCTCGGGCTCGAAGCGGAGGCGGCCTGCATCGAAGGCGCCGTCGATGCCGTCATCGTCGCCGGCTACCGCACGCCGGATATCGCGGGTACGGGGTCGAGCGTGGTGGACACGGTGAAGATGGGCGACCTCGTGGCCGAAGCCGTCTAGATGCCGCGTATGTCAGAGTTTTACGGAATCGTGGTCGCGATGTATTACGACGATCACGCGCCTCCGCACTTCCACGCGGCGTACGCTGGCGCGCGTGCTTCAGTTGCGATCCATGGCGCAGACGTACTGGAGGGCTCGCTCACTCGACGGGCGACGCAATTGCTCCGAGAATGGGTTGCCCTTCACGAGGCGGAGTTGCTTGCAAACTGGGAACGAGCGCTTCGGCACGAGCCACTACACCGCGTGGACCCTCTGCGGTAGACTCCCGCTATGCACGAAGTTGTATCCTGCCGCGTTCTCGCCGGGTTTTGGCTTGAACTCGCGTTCGCTGATGGCGCCGTTGGTCGAGTTGATGTTGAGCCCCTTCTTTGGGGTCCCGTGTTTGAGCCCCTGCGTGACCCGGCCCTCTTTGCGCAGGTCGAAGTCGATCCCCTGTTTGGCACGATAGGCTGGCCGAACGGCGCTGACTTAAGCCCGGAATTTCTACGGGAAGCGATAGCCCAGCCGGTACACTAGTACCTCGGTGGGCCAGGCGCGGGGTGCTGCCTACCTGCCGGGCATCACCTTCGTCGCGAACAGCTCCAGCGAATGGGCCGCCTCGGCGTGGCTCAGGTCGCCCCACTGGAACGCGCCGACGAAGTAGTTCATGCCGCTCTCCTCCGCGAACGCCCGGACATACGCACGGACCGTCTCCGGTGACCCCGTGACCAGCGCCTCGACTCTCGTCGCGAGGTCGAAATCGCCACCGAACGACGGGTGCACGAAGCCCGGGCGGGCCGCTCCAGTGAGGCCGTCTTCGTCGTAGCCAGGCTTTGGCCAGTTGGCGGCGCGTACCTTGAACGCCCGGCGCGCGGTCGCCTCTGCTTCGGCGTCGGTGTCCGCCACGAGGACGACTTTGACCACCCCGACCTTCGGCTCCGGGACGTGCGGATTGAGGCGATCGGCCGCACCCCAGTGCGCCGCCGACACTTCGTAATAGCGAGCGGCTTGAGCGGGAAGGCTCTTGAGTGGGCCGCCGCCGAGGTAATTCAACCCGCGACGCGCGGCGTATTCCAGGTTCCCGGGATACCAGAACGGCGGGTAGGGCCTCTGCTTCGGACGCAGTACCATCGGGAGGTCATCGAAGTCGTGATACGCGCCGTGGTGGGTAAGCCGGTCATTCGTGAGCCCGCGCACGAGGATGTCGAATTCCTCGGCGAAGCGCTGAGACGCCATATCCGGGTCGTTCCCCCAGAAGCGGTGTTCCAGCCCCGAGATCCCTCGCCCGACGCCCACCTGCAGCCGCCCGCCGCTCAGGTTGTCGAGCATCGCGATTTCCTCGATCAGCCGAATCGGATGGTAGAACGGGAGGCAGTAGACGAGCGGGCAAAGCTGGATGTGTTCCGTGCGCTGGGCGGCCGCCGCGAGAAAGACGTTCTGCGACGGCGCTACGCTCAACGGCGCCTGGTGGTGCTCGGCGAGGTGGTATCCCCAGAAGCCAAGCCGGTCGGCGAGCGCGAGCAATTCGAGCCGTTCGCGGTACAACTGGTCGAGCGCGATGTCGTGACGCTGCTCCATGTGGTCGAAGATGCCGAACGCGATGGTCATCACAGGCGCTCCTGACCCGGCGATGCGAGTCGCGGGCACTCTAACGTAGTCTGTCAGCAACCGTCACCCGCGCCGTGCCGCGTCGCCTGGACCAAACAGCCGCGCCAGCGCCTTCGGCCCAAAGGATCTTGCTATCGTTGAGACGGCTCCCATAGCTTCCGCCCGCGATGACAGGTAGCCCACCGCTGTTAGAATCAGCGCGCTGTATACAATCGGGGTTCGCCCGCCGGAAGGGCGCCCCGAAGGGAGTTGTCCTTGTCCAACATCGCTCGAGGCCTCGAAGGCATCAACGTCACCGCGACCAAGCTCTGCCGCATCGACGGCCTCAAGGGCGAACTCGTCTACGCGGGCTACGACATCTACGAACTGGCCGAGAAGTCCACGTTCGAAGAGGTCCTCTTCCTGCTCTGGAACAACCGTCTCCCCAACGCCGCCGAGCTGGCCGAGCTCGACAAGAACCTGAAATCGGAGCGAAATCTCGACGACGTGGTCGATCGGCTTCTGCGCGAACTCTGGCCCCACGTGCGGCCGATGCGCACGCTCGAAATCGCCGTCGAGGTGCTTGGCGCTATCGACCCGAAGTCGGGCGAACTGACGCAGCCGCAGCTCCGGCTCACGGCCCAGCGGCTGACGGCGAAAATGGCCACCGTCATCGCCAGTTACCACCGCCTGCGCAACGGCCAGGAGCCGGTCCCGCCGCGCGACGACCTCGGGCACGCGGCGAACTTCCTCTGGATGCTCACCGGCGAGGAGCCGAACGCGCTGCACAAGCGTGTCTTCGACGTGGCCATGATCCTGCACGCTGAGCACGAGATGAACGCCTCGACCTTCTCCGCGATGGTCACGGGATCGACGCTGAGCGATATGTACTCCGCCATCGCTTCGGCCATTGGCACGCTCAAAGGCCCCCTGCACGGCGGCGCCAACGAGGCGGTCTACCGCACCGTTGATGCCATCAAGGAAGAGCGGAACATCGCCAGCTATGTCGAAGCGTTGCTTGCCCGCGGCGAACGGGTGATGGGCATCGGCCACCGCATCTACAAGACCACGGACCCGCGCGCGGTCATCCTCGAGAAACTGGGGCATGAGGTAGCCGAAACATCGCCGGATCGTTGGTATTTCGACCTGTCGCTGAAGCTGCGCGACTACCTCGCGCGGAAGCTCGAAGGCAAGCCACTCTACCCGAACGTCGATTTCTTCAGCGCCTCGGTTTACAAGATGCTCGGCATCCCGAGCGACCTGTACACGCCGATCTTCGCGCTCGCCCGCATCTCCGGCTGGACGGCCCACCTGCTTGAGCAGTACGCCGACAATCGCCTGATGCGGCCGAACGCGCTTTACGAAGGCAACGAAAGCCGGAAGTACGCACCCATCGGCCAGCGATAGGCTCTGCCGCGCGCCCTCTGTTCGCGGGGCAGAGGGCATACCCAGCTACGGAGCAGGCTTGGCGAGGGCTGCCACCGCCTCGCCCGGGTCCGGATGGTCGCCAGCGAAACGGCTGAGATAGTTGTACGGCATGCGCCCATCGGCCGTAATCACGAAGACGCCCCCGAGCTGCATGGCCGAGCCCATAACCTTCGTCTGGCGAAAGCCGTGGCGCATCGCTTCGAGGGAGCGGCCAAGAGATCGCGGGTCGAGCATCCACGGCTTGCGCGCGCCAACGATGGCGTGAGACGCGAGCGCTGGGTCCGTGAACACGGGCATTTCGATGTGGTAGTCCTCAACGAACCAGGCGGCCTGTTCGGGGCTGCCGTTACCGAGGATCACGATTTCGCCGCCAGCGGTGTGGACTTCCGGGACGAAGCCGCGCAACTGCGCGACCTGCTCTTTGCAGAAGATTCAGCCAAAGCGCCGGATCATCGCGAGGATGATCGGGCGGGACTCCCAGAGTGTGCCAAGACGGACCGATTTGCCGGCGGGGTCCAGGACCTCCACGGCGGCGAGTTGCTCAACGATGCGATCTGCCATGCCTCCATGATAGGCGGGCACTCCCCCTGGCGTTTGCACGCCCGCCGAGCGTTGGTCCAACGCCGACGTAGTCGCGGTG
>JANXYE010000275.1 GCA_025350285.1 Chloroflexota bacterium | reverse complement strand
GCCGTTTCTTGTGCCACGGCGCTTCGCTGCCGGTCCCCTGGACGTCGCAGCGGGACGATGAGGTCAAGAAGTCCTTCCTTTGCAGCCTGATTGAAACAGGCCGTTTATGGACGCTTAATCCCGCGATTACGTGGGGCCCGGATAATGAATGCATCGGGTGGTGGTCCCCCCCAAGGCCCCACTCGTCCGCTCCGTGGCGCGCCCTACCCCTTCAGCGCGCCGGAAGCGGAAGGCCGGGCGCGATGTCCTACCGGCCCTCCGTTTCCAACCTCTCGCGACCCCCACCTGGGGAAAGGAGACCTATACATGTCTGCTCGTGAGCTGCGCCGGCTTCGCATCGTGGACCTCGTCCGGCGCTGGCCGGCGACCATCCGCCAGCTGGCGGATCTCGGCATTTCGCCACGCTATCTTGAATGGACGATTGAGGCGGCGGCGGGCGACCTTGGCATCAACTGCGACCGGGTGGTGTCACGGCTGCAGCCGGTCATCGCTCGTGCCTGAGCGCGGCCGCACAGACATGTGGACGCCGAGCGACCCGCCCGCAAGGTCGAGTCAAGGGATCTTGATGGTCTGCCCTATCTTTAAGTTCGAGCAGTCGATGCCGTTGGCCTGGATGAGCTTCTCCACGTCCACGCCGTAGCTCGCCGCGATGGCCCCGCAGGTATCGCCGCTCAGAATCTTGTACTCCTTGCCGCTCGTCTTCGGGGTCGGGCCGGAAGGCGTCGGCGTCGATGCGCCCTGGACCTTCAGCACGTCGCCGATCTTCAGGTTGTTACAGGCGTCGTTGATCGTGCGGTTGTTCTTACGCAGTTCATCGACGGTGATTTTGAACTGGGCCGCGATGCTCGCGCAATTGTCGCCAGCGGCGACCGTATAGGTGTTACCCGAACGCGCAGGCGTGGCTGAGACGCCCGCGGGGAGCGTCCCCGATCCGCCCGTGGTCGAAACGACATCGCCCCGAATCTGGTAAACGAGCGGAGAGACCAGCGGGGTAGAGGTCGGCACGGCTGCCGGGTCGGTCACTCGCTGCCCGAGCGGCTTGGCGGAGTCTCCCCCGCAGGCTACGGCCAGGGAGATACCGGCGACCGCCAAAACCCCCAGGGCCGCACAGGTAAGGCGCTTCATCGAGTTCATGCTAGGTGTCACCCGCCCGCCGGGGCAACCTGCCGGAGCAGTTGCTTTATGAAGGCGTAGGCGAGTTCGCCACCTTTATCGTAGAAGTCGGGCTGGATCTCGGAGGCAACGTCGCCGGCGGTGTGGAATTTGCCGACGTCGTTGCTCGCGAAAAAGAGCACCGAAACGCCAGCCGTGGCGAAGCTCTGGTGGTCGCTGCCGAAGTTGGCGCCGAGTTGGCTGGCCTCCGCATCGATACCCATCGATTGGGCGAGGGTCGCGGCCTCTCGCTGGAGCTCGGGAGCGCCGATCAGATCGACCTTCGTGCCAAGGCCAGTGGTATCGAGGTTGACCATGAACTTCGGCAGCTCGCCCTTCGCCTCGAGTTCTTTGACCAGCGCCTTGCTGCCGTTGAGGCCCGATTCCTCGGCGCCAAAGGTCGCGAAGCAGAGGCCCTTGTCGAGACCGTCGGCGGCGAATGCGCGGGCGAGTTCAAGCGTCTCCGCGGCGCCGCTGCCGTTGTCGTGGGCGCCCGGTGCGCCGGGCACGGTATCGTGGTGGCCTCCGACGAGCACGACGCAGCGGTCGCCAGGGGCCGAGCGGGCCAGCACATTCTGGGAGTGGGTCGCTCCGGCGGCAGGCGCCTGGATGGTGATCGCCGCGCCAGACGATGCCGCCGCCCTGGCCTGGGGTCCTTCAGATTGAGCGAGCCCGACGACCGGCAGGACGCCGTTTTTCGTGAGGTTGCCGAGCAGTTCTCCGGCTTCATTGTTGATGATCACGAGCCCGATGGCGCCCGCCTTCGCGACGTTGTCCATCTTTTCGCTGTAGCGAATGATGCCGCGATCGGCGACGGCGACCTTGCCCGTCAAGTCCTGGCCCGCGATCCCCGCACTGTCCCCGAGGCCAACGAAGACGCCGGGACCCGTGACGGTGCCACCGGTGCTCCCGGACATGGCGAGCACCTGGAGCTTCGTATCGCCGAGCGAAAGGACCGCCGGACGAAAGGGGTCGCCCTCGAAGTCGAAATCGCGGACTTCGACGGAGTAGCCATCGCTCTTGAGCTGGTCGTTGATGTACTGGACGGCCTGGCGTTCGCCGGCGCTACCCGCGACGCGCGGGCCGATGGCGCCGGCGAGCATGTTGATGTGTGCCAGCGCCTTCTGAATGTCGAACGAACCTGCGCCAGGAGCGGCGGCCG
>JANXYE010000274.1 GCA_025350285.1 Chloroflexota bacterium | reverse complement strand
GGTCGTGGGTTCGAGTCCCTCCGGGCCTACCACGGTGTTTCACGCTCCTCAGCGGTTGCCCTACCCGGCTCCGACGGAACAGTGGAGCCGCGGGTTGGCGCTTCGCCCCGTACTGGCGGCCTTTTGGCCACCGGACGCGGCCTCGCGGGTCATTTCGCAATCTCGCGCCAGACAGGTATTGTCGTGTTCGGCTCCGCGGCCCGAAACCACCGGTCGCGCCCCGGGATGTAACGAAGGGGAATGCAGGCAATCGAATGGTCGCGTTCGTCGTTGGCGTCATGCCCTGGGCGGCGCGGGTCGAGGCCTACGCCATCCTCCTTACCACCGACAAGTACCCGCCTTTCAGTCTCGACTAGGCTCTCCACCGGTCCATCTCCTTACCACCGACAAGTACCCGCCTTTCAGTCTCGACTAGGCTCTCCACCGGTCCAGTGGAACGGCGTCCTGGAATCGTTGGGCGTGCGTCTTCGCGTGCGCGTATCATCCCCTGCGCCACGTCCACGCCCACCATGCCCATACTCCGCTCCCCGAGGTGCTCCCATGCCCCAACTCTCCCCCGGCGAACGCGAAGCGTTCCTTGACCAGCCCGCCATCCTCTGCCGTGTCGCAACCATCCGCCCGGACGGCGCGCCACATGTCACGCCCGTCTGGTTCATTTACGACGAGGGCGAAATCGTCGTCACGCCGCGCAAAGAGTCCGCCTGGCTCGAACACATCCGGCGAGACCCACGCGTCGCCATCACCATCGATGAGGAAGCCGCGCCCTACCGCAAAGTCACGCTCGAAGGCGTCGCCCGCTTTCGCTTCGACCTGGGGCACGACGACGAGTGGCGTGACGTCTACCGCCGCATCGCCTGCCGCTACGTCCCCGAAGCCGGCGCCGAGCACTACATCCAGGAGACCATCGACCAGCCCCGCGCCCTCCTCGCCCTCCCGTTCGCCGGGTCGAAAGTGCGCACCTGGCGCATGCCGGTCGCCGGCGAGGAGTACACCGGCATCTGGCACCGCCGCTATTACGTGGATGGTTCGAAGATGGCCGCGCGCGCCGACTGAGCGGCTTGCTATACTCGCGGCATGAACGGCGTCCACGATATGGGGGGCATGCACGGCTTCGGCCCGGTCGAGGTCGAACAGAACGAGCCCGTCTTCCACTGGGACTGGGAGCGCACGGTCTATGCCGCGATCTCGGGGCCGATGCGTCGCGGCATCTTCAACCTCGATGCCTTCCGTCGCGGCATCGAGTCCATGGAGCCTGTGCACTACCTCCGAGCCAGCTACTACGAGCGCTGGCTGGAAACGATCATCTCGAACCTCGAAGAACAGCGCGTCCTTGCCCCCGGCGAACTCGACGGACGCATCGTTGACCTCACCGCGAACCCGGACCTGGTGGTTGTCACCGGCCGGCCGCCCGCGGCGCGCCTGGCGATGTTGCCTGGCTTCCGCCGCCCGGCCCTCACCCCAGCCCGCTTCGCGCCGGGCGACGCGGTCCTCGCGCGAAACCGGCACACCGCGGGCCATACGCGGCTGCCCCGTTACATCCGCGCCAAGCGCGGAGCCGTCCACGCCTATCGCGGCTGCATGGTCTTCCCCGATTCGAACGCCCACGGGCGCGGCGAAGCCCCGGAGCACGTCTATAGCGTGCGTTTCGAAGCCGCCGAGCTGTGGGGCGAATCCGGCGGACGCCGTGAAGCCGTCTACATTGACCTCTGGGAGAGCTACCTGCTCCCGGCCGAGGAGCGCTGAATGGCCAAGTTCCACTCCACCGCCGATCCGTACATCGTCTCCCGCGTGCGCGCGCTCGAATCGCTGCTCATGGAGAAGGGCCTCCTCGAGCCCGGGATGGTGGATGCGGTTGTCGCCCGATTCGAAAACGACACCGGCCCCATGCTCGGTGCGCGGCTCGTCGCCCGTGCCTGGCTCGACCCCGAGTTCAAGCGCCAGTTGGTCACCGACGCCACGCCCTGCCTCGAAGCGTTCGGCCTCAACGGCTATGACCTCCTCGTCATCCTCGAAAACACCCCCGATGTCCACAACCTCGTCGTCTGCACGCTCTGTTCCTGCTACCCGTGGCAGGTACTGGGCCTCCCGCCGACGTGGTACAAGTCGCCGCCGTATCGCTCGCGGGCCGTCCTTGAACCCCGTGCCTTGCTCGCCGAGATGGGCCTCATCGTGCCGGAAGCGAAGGAGATCCGGGTTTGGGATAGCAGCGCCGAACTCCGCTACATGGTCCTCCCAGAGCGGCCGGCCGGTACCGCCGGCTGGAGCGAGGAGCAACTCGCCGCGCTCATCACCCGCGACCCGCTGATCGGCGTCGCCCTTGTCCCTACGCCCGCGGGGGCTGGTCCAGCGTGAATTACCGGCCGAACCGAAACCTCGTCACCCGCCAACTCGATGGCAAGGTGGTCAACGTCGCCCGCATGCGCGGCAGCCTCTTCGTTTGCTCGAACGCCTGCTGTTGCGGCCGCGAGGACCTCACGAACGCGCCGGTCCCCGAAGCGCTGTACCACGAGCAGTGGCTCGAACGCCGCTTGCGCAACATTGTGCATCTCACCGTCGGCGGCTGCCTCGGGCCATGCGCGCTGGCGAACGTGGCGATGCTGCTGTTCGACGGGCAGGCCTTCTGGTTCCACTCCGTGAACACAGACACCGCCGTGATCGACATCTTCGCCTACATCGAAGCGATGCTGGACGCCGACCGGGTGCTCCCGTTGCCCGAGGCGCTCGTCCCACACGCCTTCACGGCTTCCACCTGGCAGGAGCGTCCTGACCGGCGGGTGGTCGAGGACCGGCGGCTCTGGCGGGGGAGCGCCGCGCGGCCGGACGCCACGCCCGCCTGCGAGATCCCGCCCGAAGCGCTCCAGATTGGCCCGGGACAGCTCGTCGCCGGAACCGCTATCGCCCCGGCCATCACCGCCATGTCTGGCCCCGCCGCCATCCCCCGCGCGAACGGCGAGGTCGTCTTCGAAGCCCCATGGCAGGCCCGTGCCTTCGGCATCGCGGCGGGCCTCAACGAAACGGCCGCCTACGAATGGGAAGAGTTCCGCCAGCGTCTTATCGCAGCCATCGCCCGCGCCGAAGCTTCGCCCGAACCGTTCGACTACTACGCCTGCTGGCTTGAAGCGCTCGAAGGCGTCCTTGCCGCGAAGGGTCTCGTCAGCGAAGACGAACTCCGCGAGCGCACCGCCGAGTTCGAGTTCGGCGAACGCCAGGAAGTGTTCTAACCGCGGGTCGTACGGCCTGAGACCTACCGCCGAACCGCTACTCCATCTCTTCTTCCATCGGGTGGTAGTGGTGGACGTGGTGGTGACCGCGCCGGTTTTGGAGCCAGCCCGCGAGCAGCCCATGGTCCGGCGCGAACGCCAACGCGAGCAGGAAGAACGCCGTCGCGGTGAGGACAATCGTCCCGCCGGCGGCCGTGTTCGCGTGGTAACTGGCGAACAAGCCGACGACGCCGCTGAGCATCGCGATCCCGGCGCTCAGCAGCATCATCGTGCGCAGGCGATCCGTGAGCAGCCGGGCGCTGGCTGGCGGCGTGACGATGAGCGCGAGGATAAGGATGTTCCCTACCGCCTGCAGGCTCACGACGATCGTCGCCGAGACGAGCAGCAAGAGGAGGACATCGAGCGCGAATACCGGGTAGCCTACGGCCTTCGCCATCGTGCTATCGAACGCGACCAGGGTGAGTTCCTTGAGCACCGCGAAGAGGATCACCAGGACGATGATCCCGATCACGAGCGTCACCCAGACGTCGTTTGTCGAGACGCCAAGCACGTTCCCGAAGAGGAGCGAGCCAAGGTCCTTCTTGAACCCCGTCTGACGGCTGATGAGTACGACCCCGAGGGCGAAGAAGGCGGCGAAGATCACGCCGATGGCCGAGTCTTCGCTCACCCGGCGGCTGCGGCTCATGACGCCCACGCCGAGCGCCGTCAGCAGGCCAAAGGCAAACGCGCCGATGAGGATGCTCCGCCCGGCCATGTAGCTCAGCACGACCCCCGGGAACACGGCGTGGGCCAGGGCGTCGCCGATGAACGCCAACCCGCGCAGCACCACGAAGCAACCGACGACGCCGCAAAGCACGCCAACGATGAGCACTTCCGCCAGCGCCCGCTGCATGAACCCATAGCTCCAGGGATCCAGAAAGTAATCGACCATCGTTACGCTGCCCCAAACACGGCCACCTGCCCGCCGTACGTTGCTTTCAGGTTCGCCGGCGTGAACGTCTCCGCTGTTGGGCCGAACGCCACGAGTCGGCCATTGAGGCAGCCCACGTACGAGCAGGTGCTCGTCACTTCGTCCAGGTCGTGGGTGGCCATGAGCACGATCGCCCCGGCCTGGGCGAATTCGCGGATGGCCTCGTGGAGCACGGCCCGGTTCTCGGCGTCGATTCCGGTGAACGGCTCGTCGAGCAGGACGATCGACGGCCTCTGGACGATAGCCCGGGCGAGGAAGATGCGCTGCTGCTGTCCGCCCGAAAACTGGCTGATGTGGCGTGTGCCCATCCCGCCCAGCCCCAGCCGCTGGAGTGCCGCTTCGGCAGCCCGCCGACCCTCTTTGCCGGGCCATCGCAGCCAGCCGGCCTCGCGGTAGCGGCCCATAAGGGCCACGTCGCGAGCGCTCACGGGAAAGTCCCAGTTGACCTCTTCGCGCTGAGGCACGAAGGCAATCCGCTCCGCGATTTCACGCAGCGGTCGCGCACCAAGGGTGCATTCACCCCGCCTCGGCTTCAGCACACCGGCGATCGTCTTTAGCAGCGTGCTCTTGCCGCTTCCATTAGGGCCGATGAGCCCAACCACGTTGCCCGGCGCGACAGAGAAGGAGACGCGCCGCAGCGAGAATCCCGAGCTGTAGCCCACATCGAGGTCGTGCACCTCTAGCGAGTCGGCGGCGGCTGGCGCCGGCGTCCTATCTTCTGGCATCAACGTGTCCCCATCGCCACGAGTCCTCGGTACTCGGTACTCGGTCTCGGTACTCGGTACTCGGTACTCGGTACTCGGTACTCGGTACTCGGTACTCGGTACTCGGTACTCG
>JANXYE010000272.1 GCA_025350285.1 Chloroflexota bacterium | reverse complement strand
ATCGCGGTAGAAGCGCCGCCGAAAGGCCGCCCGGCGCGCGGGTGATACTCTGCCAGCCGCGGTCTTGAGGTTCTCGCGTGCCACGGACGACCACACGACCTTCACTCCTCTTCGAGTTCTCGCTCAAGGTCGTCCTGATCTATAAGGCGCCCGGCGCGAATATCGGCACGACCGCGCTCGATAGCGAGGCGAACCTGGAGCCGGTCGATGAGTTCCTCCCAATCGGAATCGTCGGGCAGGGCCTCTACGAGTTCATGAGCCTGTTTCTTCAGAGTCGCAGCGACCATCGGTTGTGACCTCCTTCGACGAGTATACCGCGTCGCATGGCGCCGGCTGCGTCGTTTCAATGCGACTTGAACGGGTTGAGGCCGAGTTCCTGGAGGACTTCGTGGACGGAGACCGTCGAGGCCCCCGGAGTCGCGGCCACCTGCTGTTCGATCACCTTCATCAGGTCTCGCCAGGATGAGCCCTCGGGCACGGCTTCGAGGACCTTGCGGGCAACTTCCTTCGTAGCTGCGCTTGCCATGGGACTGCCCCTCCAGGCCCTGGCGCCTTAGACGCCGGCGATCTTCTTCCCTGCATCGAGGACGGGGGCGACGAGTGATTCGTCCGTGAGTTCGGTATAGATGCGGAGGAGCGGTTCAGTGCCAGAGAGGCGGAAGAGGAGCCAGCCTTCGGGCGTGAAGAAGCGCCATCCGTCCGTCCGATCACTGGAGATGACGGGGCGGCCCGCGATCTCTTTCGGCGCCGCCGCGTCGAGGGTCGCTTTGACGCCCGTGTTCGAGCCGGGTTCGAGTGCGAAATCGAGGCGCTGGTAGAAGTGCGCCCCCGTAATTGCGAACACTTCGGCGAGAAGTTGGGACGGTGGTTTGCCGGTGGCCGCGACATAGTCGAGGAGGAAGAGGCCGGCGAGGATGCCATCTCGCTCCGGAAGATGGCCGCGGAACCCGTAGCCGCCGCTCTCTTCGCCGCCAATGAGCGCGTCCTTCTCCATCATCAAGGGGCCGATGTACTTGAACCCCACGGGCGTTTCGTACAGCTCGACGCCGTAGTGCTTCGCGAGAATGGCCGCCATGTTGCTGGTGGTCACCGATTTTACGACGGGGCCACGCAGGCCGCGCAGCCCGAGCATGTAATTCACGAGCAGGGCGAAGGTGCGGAGCTGGTCGATGTAGACGCCGCGCTCATCGACAAAACCGACGCGGTCGGCATCGCCGTCATTGGCGATGCCGGCGGCGAAGCCGCCGTTCGCGAGGAGCGCCATGAACTCGCCGAGGTTCGATTCAATCGGCTCCGGCGCGCGAAGGCCGGGGAAGGCCGGGTTCCGGACGTTGTGGATCTCGGTGACCGTGGTGGTCCCGCCCGCGAGGAGTTCGGAGAAGAGACCCATCCCGGCCCCGTACATCGGGTCGATGGCGACCTTCAGGCCAGCGGCCTTGATCCGTGGGATGTCCACCTGCCGGGCCATGGCCGCGAGGTAGCCGGGCACGGGGTTGAAGCGCGTGATGGCATCGCTGCCAGCGGGGGCGGATTTGACCGCGCCGGGCGTGGCCAGGATGGCCGGCACTCGCTCTTCGATCGCGGCGACGAATTCGGGAGTGGCGCTGCCGCCGTAGTGTGGCTTGACTTTTATCCCATTCCAGCTCGGCGGGTTGTGGGAACTGGTGACGATCACGCCCCCGCAGGCGTTCGATTCGATAATCCGCCAGCTCAGCGACGGCGTGGGGACGGGGCGGTCGGCGAGCTGGACCTTAAACCCGTTGCCGGCCAGTACGCGGGCCACTTCGAGGGCGAATTCGTCCGAAAGAAAGCGCGTGTCGTAACCGACCACCATGTGGCGGTCCTTACCATAGGTCGCGGCGAAGTGGTCCGCCGAAGCCTGGGCGCAGGCGCGGACGTTTGCGAACGTGAACTCTTCGGCGATGATTGCGCGCCAGCCATCGGTGCCGAAATGGACGGGGTTTTCAGTCATACTCTTGCCTCAAATCGTGCATCCGCAGCCACCGACATGCCCGGCTCCAGGACCGAGCCCGCAGGTACGGTAGCTCCGCTGCCAATAACCGCTCCATCGAGCACCGCACCCGTCCCGATGATGACGTCGTCGGCTACGACACTGTTCACGACCCGCGCGTCGTGCCCGACGACGGCATTCTCCCACACGATCGAGCCTTCGATCACGGCCCGCTCTCCGACGCGAGTCCCGGCCCCGAGCGACGACCGCGAGACGGCCGCGGTCGAGGCGAGCTGCGCCCCGGTGACATCGGAGACCCCGCCGGCGGCGTCGAGGAGGGCCTGGTTGAGGGCGAGGTAGCGTGCCGGCGTGCCGATATCCGCCCAGGTCCCCTCGATCTGGTAACCAAGGACGGGCCGCCGGCGGGCAACGAGCGAGGGAAAGAGCGTCTCCTCGACGCGCACGGCGCCGGGCGGGATTTCGGCCACGAGGTGTGGCTCGAAGATCCAGATTCCCGCGTTGATGAGGTTGCTCGGCGCGGCCCCGGGAGCCGGTTTCTCGACGAACCCGGTGATGAGACCGCCGTCATCCACCGCGGCCACCCCGAACATCGAGGGGTCATCGACCGGGTAGAGGGCCATCGTCAGGTCCGCCCGAACGCGTTCATGGGCGGCAAGGGCACGGTCGAAGGCGAAATTGACGAAGACGTCGCCGTTGCAAACGACGAACCGCCCCTGGACGCCGCACTGCTGGACGGCGTTGCGGATGGCACCGCCGGACTCCAGCCGCTCGGTCTCTTCGACGAGGACAACCCGCATGCGGCCGGGGCGGCCAGCCCGGTAGGCATCGGCGAGGTCGTCATTGAAGCGCCCAATCGCCAGAATGGCGCGTTCGAACCCCGAGGCGTCGAGCCAGCCGAAGAGATGTTCGATGGCCGGCCGGTTGCGCACCGGGACCAGGCTCTTGTGGCGAGTTGAGGTGAGCGGACGGAGCCGGGTGCCCTGGCCACCTACGAGGACAATCGCGTCCATATGCCTCCTAAAGGCCAGCGGCCGCCTTGAGAGCGTCTGCCCGGGACGTATCTTCCCACGGCACGCCAAGGTCCACACGTCCGAAGTGGCCATAGGACGCCGTCGCCTTGAAAATTGGGCGGCGCAGGTTCAAGTCACGGATGATGGCGCCCGGCCGAAGGTCGAAGACCTCGCGCACGGCGCGGTCGATGGTCCCATCGGAGACCCGGCCGGTGCCGAATGTCTCCACCGTGATCGAGGTTGGTTGGGCGACGCCGATGGCGTACGAAACGAGCACCTCGCAGCGCCGTGCGAGGCCCGCGGCGACGATGTTCTTCGCGACCCAGCGGGCCGCGTAGGCGCCGGAGCGATCGACCTTCGTCGGGTCCTTGCCGCTGAAGGCGCCGCCGCCGTGGCGAGCGATCCCGCCGTAGGAATCGACGATGATCTTGCGGCCGGTGAGGCCAGCGTCGCCGCGTGGGCCGCCGATAACGAAGCGGCCGGATGGGTTCACGTAGATCTTCGTGTCGCCATCGATGAGCCCACCATCGACGATGTGGCGAATGACCTGGGCGGTGACATCGGTGAGAATGGTCTCGTTATCGACGTCTGGCGAATGCTGCGTGGAGATCACAAGAGCGGCGGCTCGGACCGGGCGCCAGTCGCTGTCGTATTCGATGGTGACCTGGGATTTGCCATCCGGCCGGAGCCACGGAAGGGTGCCATCCTTACGGACCGCGGCGAGTCGCTTCGTCATCTTGTGGGCCAGCGAAATGGTGAGGGGCATGAGCTCCGGTGTTTCATCGCAAGCGAACCCAACCATCATCCCCTGGTCTCCGGCGCCGCGGTCCAGCTCGTCGCCCGAGGCGCCACCGCGGCGGACTTCGATCGATTTGTTCACGGCGTCGCGAATGTCGGGCGACTGCTCGTTGATGGCGGTGATCACGCCGCAGGTCGAAGCGTCGAAGCCGATATCGGAAGAGGTGTAGCCAATATCGCGGATGGTGGAGCGGACGATCCCGGTAATATCGACATAGGCCGTCGTCGTTATTTCGCCGGTCACCAGCACGAGGCCGTTCGTAATAGCGGTCTCGCAGGCGACACGGGCCATGGGGTCTTGTTCGATAATCGCATCGAGCACGCCATCGGAGATCTGGTCGCAGATTTTGTCAGGGTGGCCTTCCGTGACGGATTCGGAAGTCAGGAGCTTACGGTCACTCATTGCTCAGTCCAGGTTTCGGCGCGTGGGCGGTGCGCGCGGTAAGGATAATCGCGGTAGCCGAAGCCCTGACACACCCGGACCCATGCAGCCTCGCTACCCCCGCCGCGATGGACAGGGGGATGCCCGCCTTTTGTTGCCCGCATCGCGGGCCGCGTCGTTCGGGGCACCTTGGAGGCTTACCAGGTTGCCGGGCGCCGGGGCGCCTGCTCTTAACGCTGAATCGATGCTAGCACCCCGGCCGCTCACGTGCGCACGGTGTGGTCCGTCGCGTCGGAGTAAAGATTGGGGATCGGCGATGGGCTGGCCGGACGAATCCTGTGATTTCTCTGAGAATGCCATCGCATGATTCCTTCCAAACCGTAGGATCCGCGGGATGGGTGTGTGGACATGGCAAAGCAGACGGCACAACGAGGACGATCCGCGAGAATCACCGTGGGCCTTATCGCTCTCAGTTCGGCGGCGATCGCCTCCGTCTACGCCGTCGGGTACGTGAACTCATCCGCGGACGAAAGCGCCGTCCCCAGCGCCGTGGTGGCGGCGGCGGCGACCGCGCCACAAGTCCGGGCGAACCCGGATGTAGCGGGCCGGCAGCCAGCGGCCGCGCCCTCGGCGTCCGCGGTCGGGGCCAGCTACAGGGACGGGACGTACGTTGCCACCGGTACGAGCCGCCACGGAAACATCGAAGCGACCGTCGTTGTCACCAACGGCCAGGTCGTTTCGGCACAGATCAGCAACTGCCAGACACGTTACCCGTGTTCGAAGATCAGCTCGCTCCCGCCACAGGTTGTGGCTCGCCAATCTGTCACGGTGAACCGGGTCTCCGGCTCGACGGACAGTTCGAACGCCTACCTCGCAGCTGTCGGATCGGCGTTGGCGAAAGCGAAAGCGGCGGCATGATGCGCGCCACTGCGCCATCGAGCGCCGCGCCCGTACGAAGCACCCGGCGTTCACGCAGATCGGCCGAGGCTAACTCATCCCGTAAGACCGCGATTGCGATGGATACGCTGGTCACCATCGAAGTTCTGGGCGCCGGGGCGCCCGGGGCCGAACAAGCAATCGACCGCGCGCTGGGGTGGTTTCGCGAGATTGAAGCCCGCTGCACGAGATTCGATCCAGGGAGCGAATTGCGCTTGCTGTGCGCGCAGCCGGGACGCCCCATCGCCGTGAGCCCGCTGCTCTTTCGCGTCGTGGAGTTCGCCGTCTCGGTGGCTGAGGCGACGGGCGGAGCGTTCGACCCCACGGTCGGTGCGTTGCTCGCCCGCACGGGTTTCGACCGCAATTACGCTACTGGCGTGCGGGAACCCTGTCCGGCGGAGAGCACTCGAAGCGTTACGTACAAAGCTGTCATCCTGGACGGGGAACGTCAGACTATCGAACTCGGCGAACCTCTTGTGCTGGATCTCGGGGCTATTGCCAAGGGATTCGCGATAGACCTCGCCATGGCGGAACTCTCGGAATTCGAGAGCGCCGCCGTAGAAGCGGGCGGAGACCTCCGGGTGCGTGGCCTGAACGCGGAGGGCCGATCCTGGCGGGTGGGCATCCGCCACCCCCGCCACGCGGGGACGTTGGCGGAGGTCGTTGCCCTCTCCGACGCCGCCATCTGTACATCCGCCGACGACGAGCGCGTGACCGCCGACGGCCATCACATCTTCGAACCCCAGGGGCGGCGCAGCGCGCGAGGGGTCGCCTCGTCAACCGTGATCGCACCGACGGCGATGGCGGCGGACGCCTTCGCCACCGCGGCATTCGTGCTTGGCCCGGTCGCGGGGATCGCGTTCCTGGAAAAGCAGGGCGTGGAAGGCATGCTGGTGACACCAGCCCTCGAGCGCTTCGCCACCAAGGGGTTCGCGAGGTTCACTCGATGAGCATCCCGCTCGCGGCACGCCGGCCATCGCCACGCCATCGGGCGATGAGGTTTCTAAACACCCCGAAGGGCAACCTCCTGATCATCTTCGCGATCCTCGGTTCGCTCGCGATAGCGGGAGAGGACAAGGGACGCGTGATCCTGCTCCTGGCCGGCTCGATGAGTGTCGCCGCGGGGATTGACGTTGCCGTGGCCAAGTTGGACCGCGGTCGCTGGGTCTTCCCGAGCGGCGGTCTGCTCACCGCCGTCATCGTCGTTTTCCTCATCAGTCCGTACGAGAGCTGGATCGTGCCGATTGCGGCTACCGTCTTCGCTGTCGCGAGCAAGCACCTCGTGCGAACCCGGCTTGCCAATGTCTTCAACCCTGCCGCGCTGGCGCTCGTCGTGGCGGCGGTCCTGTTCCACAGCGGTGAGGACTGGTGGGGCGCACTGGCTGGCCTTGGTTGGCCGGGAGTTCTGGTCCTCCTCATCACCGGGGGGTACATCGCCAACCGGATCAACAAGTTGCCGATGGTCCTGAGTTTCCTTGGCGCCTACGTCACGCTCTTCACCGCGGCGAGCTTCGCCGATCCGGGACGCGCTTCCGAGATCTTCCGGGCGCCGGACGTTCAGATGGCGCTGTTTTTCACGTTGTTCATGCTCGATGATCCACCGACATCCCCCGTCCGTTACGGGGACCAGGTCCGGTTCGGGCTCCTGGTCGCCGTCAGCGGATTCGTCTTCTTCGCAGTCTTCGGCTGGCTCTACTTCCTCCCGGCGGCCCTTCTCGTCGGGAACGCCTTTGAAGCGCTGCGAAAGCGCTCCGTGCTGGCACGGCGCGCTCCCGCAGGCATCGCCACCTGACCCCGCCGGGCGCGTGAAGACTACTTCTCTCTGGTATTATCGGACCTGGAGGCGACGACCATGCCGACACTTGAAGCCGTTCGCCGGGACGCCCTGGCGCTAAGGGACTGTCAATAAATTAAGGTAAGGGCCGCGTTAAGCGAGGAGCCGAGGACGCGGGAGGAGGGAGTAGTTCCAGTCGAAGACTGCGAAGAAGACGAATCCGCTGACGGCGACCAGGAGCCCGAACCGGACCTGGTCCCCGTAACGGACGGGGGATGTCGGTGGATCATC
>JANXYE010000240.1 GCA_025350285.1 Chloroflexota bacterium | reverse complement strand
CGCTCGTAAAGTTCTACCAGTGTGTGAACCACTTCACTCAACGGCGAATCGTGATGCGCGAAATTGGTGTGGCTCGTACGGGCGCGGCTTAGGTTCGCTCGGCGAGATACTGTTCGGCGGCGATCGCCGCCGTCGCCCCATCCCCGCAGGCCGCAACCAGCTGGCGCGCGGCCTGGGTCCTCAGGTCTCCCGCCACGAAGAGACCTGGCACGCTGGTCCGCATGCGCAGGTCCACCTCCGCGTGGCCGCCCTCATCCAGGTCGACGAGCCCTTTGAGGAGCGCGTTGTTTGGTGTCTGTCCGATGAAGACGAACACCGCCGCCGTCGCCAGATCCCGCGTCTCGCCTGTCTTGATGTTCCGCACGCGCACGGCGGAGACGGAATCCTGGCCGAGGATCTCCTCCACCACCGTGTCCCAGGCGAAGGCGAGCTTTGGCTCCGCCCGCGCGCGGTCCTGGAGCACCTTGCTCGCCCGCAGCGTGTCGCGGCGGTGGACAAGCGTAATGCTTCGCACGAGGCGGGCCAGGAACAGGCCCTCGTCGAGCGCGGCATCACCGCCGCCGATCACGACCACGTCCTGGTCCTTGAAGAACGCCCCATCGCAGGTGGCGCAGTAACTTACGCCGTGGCCTGTCAGGCGCTCTTCGCCGGGCACGCCGAGGTGGTTGTACCCGGCCCCGGCCGTCACGATGACCGTCTTCGCGGCCAGTTCGCCGCTGTCCGTGTTCAGCTCGAAGCGCCCGTCCTCCCGGCGCGTTAGTGACGTGACGCCTTCGTAGCGAATCTCCGCCCCGAACTTCTCAGCCTGCTTGAGCATGTTTTGCGCCAGTTCGAAGCCATCAACTCCATCGGGAAAGCCGGGGAAGTTCTCCACGAGCGCCGTGGTGGCGATCTGACCGCCCGTCACCATGTGTTCGAACACGACCGTCTTGCGTCCCGCTCGCCCGGCGTAGAGCGCCGCCGTGAGGCCCGCGCCGCCCCCGCCAACGATTGCGATTTCGTACTCTTCCACCGCTATCTCCTCTTACGCCTGAAAGCACGATGCCCCTCCCCGGCTTGCACGGGAGGGGCATCGGGTCATTGTTTCGTCTCCGGTTGGCCGGACTACGCCAGGAGCGCCTCATCGATACGCTTCTTGAGGTCGTTCTTCGGGCGGTAGCCGACGATCTGGCCCTTCAGTTCGCCGCCCTTGAAGATGAGCAGCGCCGGGATGCTGCGGATACCGAATTTTGTCGGCACCTGCTGGTTTTCATCGGTGTTCATCTTGAAGAAGTTCATCTTCCCCGCGTACTCCTCGCTCAGTTCCGCGACGACCGGGGCGACCATCCGGCAGGGGCCGCACCACGGCGCCCAGAAGTCGATGAGGACTGGCAACTCGCTCTGAATTGCCTCCGTTTCGAAGTTGGCGTCGGTGATCTCTTTTACGTTTTCGGCCATGTTGTGGCTTCCTCCTCAGGCGCCCGCCGGGAGCGGGTTGACGGTTTGTCTGCCTGACTTTGTGCTTGCAGCATACCCCCCTGGGGTATACGATGTCAACACCATGGCCGCCGATCCAACAGACACCAAGAAACTTCTCGATAGGCTTTCACGCGTCGAAGGGCAGGTCCGCGCATTGCGGCGCATGCTCGAAAGCGACCGTGCCTGCGAAGACGTGCTGACGCAACTGCTCGCCGCTCGGTCCGGCCTCGAACGCGCCGGTATGATCATCCTCGAACAACATGTGGACGACTGTATCCTCAAGGATTCGGCCATCTCCATCCCGGCCCGCGACGAACTGCTTCAGACCCTGCGCCTCTGGAGCAAGCACGGGGGCTAGGTTCATTCACGATTCACGATTGACTGCCTAGAACCGGGAATTGCGCCGTTGATCACTCCCCTGCTACGATCCACCAAAGGCGGGCAGTGCAGATGGGCAGCGGAAGCGTCCTTGTGCTGAACCAGAACTACGAGCCGCTCAACGTCTGCAACGTGCGGCGGGCGATAGTCCTTGTGCTTCGCGGCAAGGCGGAAGTGATCGAAAACGCCGCCCGCACCATCCGGACGATGACCCGCGTGATCGCCGCGCCATCCGTCATTCGGCTCGTAAACATGGTCCGCCGCCCGCGCCCACGCGTCCGCCTGAGCCGGAAGGAAGTCTTCGCGCGCGACGGCTGGGCGTGTGTCTACTGCGGGCGGATCACCCGCGACCTGACGCTCGATCACGTCGTGCCCCGCCACCGTGGGGGCGCGCACACGTGGGAGAACCTGGTCGCCGCCTGCAAAGCCTGCAACCACAGCAAGGCCGGCCGCACGCCGCAGGAGGCGCACATGCCCCTCCACCGCGACCCGGCACCGCCCCGAGTGGGCATCTACTACCCGTTCTTTCAGTACCTGCACCACCAGGAAGAGTGGCGCAAGTTCGTGCCGGGCTACGAACCGGCGTTGGCGGCGGCCGGAGCGTAGCTCAGGGGCTCTCGTCCCGCGTCTCCCGTCGCTCCTGCGCCTACTGGTCCACGTCCGCGTAGCTCATGGAGTCGTGCAGCATCGTCAACACGTCCGCGGCCGCTTTCCGCATCCCGGTGGCGATCTCCGCCAGCGTCGGCGCCGGTTCCTGGCCCGCGGCGACTGTCCGCTCAGCTCCCCAGGCCGAGACCTGCAACTGCCGCAAGCGGTCCTGCACGGTCAGCGCGCCACTCAGGACGCGCGGCTGGAGGACCTGCGTCCCGCCCGGCCGGCTTTCCGCGGCCAGCAGGTCCAAGTGACCTTCGATGGCCACCGCGGTGTCGCGCAACGCTTTCAAGCGCCCTTCGCGATCACCGCCGGCCGCTGCCTCCAGGTGCTGCGCCGCCATCAGAAGCGACGCTCGCATGGGCTCCGCCGCTGGCTGTTCCGTGGGCATATCGCGCCTCCCGCCCTCAGCTTAGCGCCCGCCGCGGAGAGGTTGCCGCACCGAAACGTTCCCTTAACACGCGCGGTAGGGCACTCAGGAGGGCCACGTAAAGGCTGGCCGGTCCAGGTACCGGCGCAGGCTCATGTTTTCCTTATCGCGCCCGGAAAGCACGGGCGCCCGCGTCGGCCAGTCAATCCCGATGTCCGGATCGTCCCAGGCGATGCCGCCTTCCGCTGGGGGTGTGTAGAGCCCCGTGCACTTGTAGTGCACCTCCGCCGATTCGGAGAGCGTCAGGAACCCGTGTCCGAACCCGGCCGGCACCATCAGCTGGCGCATGTTCGTTTCGTTCAGTTCGACGGCCACGTACTTCCCGAACGCCGGCGACCCGACGCGCAGGTCCACCGCAACGTCCAGGATAGCCCCGGCCGTGCAGCGCACGAGCTTGCCCATTGGCGCGCTCATGTCCTGGTAGTGCAGCCCGCGGAGCACGTGCCGGGCCGACCGCGAATGGTTGTCCTGCACGAACTCGTAGTCCAAACCGTGCTCGATGTAGCGCTGGCGGTGGTAGACCTCAATGAAGAAACCGCGTTCGTCGCGAAAGAAGTCGGTGTCGATAATTACGACGCCGTCCAGCGCCGTTGGGGTCACGTGGATGTTCATCGTCCTCAGCCCTGTCCATTCACGCCCTCTTCGAGCGGTTCGAAGATGTTGTCCATCGCCTGGAAGGCCGGCCGCATCGACTCCAGCAGTTCCATCCAGGAGATGTTGTAGTAGCGCGGGTGCGTCAGCTGTTCGATCGGAGCCGACCCGTATTCGCGCACGAGTTCGGCCACCGCGGCCGCGGGCGTGGTCGGGAGCGAAACGCCGAGCCGCTTCGCCAGCTTCTCTCCGCCACAGCGATAATTCCGCACGATCGATGGGAGCGGCCCATCGAGGATCTCGACGGGCCGGCCGAGGGCCTTGAGTTCGTTCGCGACGGCCTCGGCGAGGTCCTTGATCCGGTAGTTCCCGTGGACGACGTTGAACGTCTCGCCCGCGACGAGCTCCGCTGGCGCTTCGAGACAGGCGATGTGCGCCTCGGCCATGTCGTTCACGCTCACCAGCGGCCGCCACATGTGCCCGCCGCCGTGCACGGTCAGCTTCCCCTTCAGCAGCGCATCCTTCACGAACGAGTTCACGACGAGGTCGAAGCGCATCCGCTTGCTCGGGCCGAAGGCCGTTGCCTGGCGCAGGATGACCGGCTCAAGGCCTGCATCGACGGCCCGCAGGAGCGTCTCTTCGGAGTAGCGTTTCGAAAGCGCGTACGCCCCACGCGGCGCGATCGGCGCCTCTTCGTCCAGCAGGCCGTCGGCTTCCGTACCGTCGTACAAAGAACAGCTGCTTCCGAAGACGAACCGTCGCACGCCGGCGATGCGGCAGAGATCCACCAGCGTCGAGGTGGCTACGGCGTTCATCTGCCAGTTGGCTTCGGGGCTGTACTCGCTGGTCGGGTCGTTGCTGAACCCGGCCAGGTGGTCAACCGCATCAATGCCGTCGAAGACGGCCTCGGGCAGCCGCCGCACGTCGGCGTTCACGAGCTCCACGCCCGGTTCGAGGGCGTAGTGGGGCAAGCCCCAGAACATGCGATCCAGCACCCGCACCTGGTGGCCGCGGGCTAACAGCTTTGGGACGAGCAGGCTACCGACGTACCCCGCTCCACCGGTGACAAGGATGCGCATGCGCGAATGTTCCCCCGGTTGCTGAGCGCCATCCGAGTATAGGTTCAGGTCCGCCACCACGGAAGCCAAGCCGAGATGCGTGTCGCGTGGGCTACAGGGCCGCGTGACCTTTCTCTCGCAGGTACCGCTCGAGCCCCACCGACCAGTGCGACAGCGCCGGCGCCCGCGTCGTCCCGAGGACGCTGTACATTGGCCGCGCGAGTGGCGCGCCGAACTCGGCCGTCGTTGTGGGCGCGAAGTCCGGCGAGAGTCCGCGGCGTTCGAAGATGCGGCCCGCGAACGTGTACCAGCTGCACCCTTCGCCCGCCGCGAGATGGAACACTCCCCGTCGGCCGTCGCGCACGATCGGCAGCAGCGCCTCCGCGATCTCCGCCGTATTCGTTGGCGAGGAGACCTGGTCGCTGACTACCCGGATCGGCTTGCCCTCGTGCGCCAACCGCAGCATGGTCTCGACAAAGTTGCCGCCTTTGCCCGCCGAACCCGCCAGCCCGTAGAGCCCGGATACCCGCACGATTGTCCATTCCGGATTCGCCTGGCGGACTACGTCCTCGGTCGCTATCTTCGCGGCCCCGTAGATGTTCAGCGCCCGCCGGGAGTCTTCCTCCAGGTAGGGCGTGCGCTTCTCGCCGTCGAAGACGTAGTCCGTGCTGATCTGCACGATGGCCGCGCCAACGG
Source organism: Chloroflexota bacterium (assembly GCA_025350285.1). Classification (GTDB taxonomy): domain Bacteria; phylum Chloroflexota; class Dehalococcoidia; order Tepidiformales; family Tepidiformaceae; genus JANXYE01. The sequence goes on along the minus strand of JANXYE010000240.1, from coordinate 807 downwards.
CCTTCGCCGCCCTCGCCACATTCCGGCCGCCAACCACGTTCACCCTGAAGCAGGTTTCGGGATCCTGCTCCGCGACCGGGAGGTTGTGAAACGCGGTCGTGTTGATGACCACATCCGGTTCATGGTTGCGGACGAGCGCCTCGACGGCGTTCGCATCGGTCACGTCCGCCTCCGCCCGCGTCGCGGCTATCACCGTCACACCCGGGTCGTGCCAGAGCCGGACGATATCCGAGCCAAGCTGTCCATTCGCCCCCAACACCAGCACTTTCACCGGAGCCCTCACACATGCGGCTGGATGCCGCGGCTGGAGATCGTCAACCAACAACCAACAACCAACAACCGCGAATTACTCCAGCGGTTCCATCACGATGATCGCCTGGCCAACCACGTCCCCGTTCTCAAGGTCCCGCACGGCTTCGTTGACCGCTTCGATGGTGTAGCGGTTGGTAACGATCGCGGAGAGGTTCAGCTTGCCGGCCGCGAGCCACGAGATGAGCGTCGGTAAAAGCCCCTCCGGAGGGCCGGGCAGGACATAGCCGCCAGCCTTCGCCGCCGTCTTCATCCGCTCCGCGTCGTCGTCGGTGCCTGGCCTCCCGAGGAGTACGGTGACCCCGCGGTCGGCGACAGCCACCCTGCCGGGGCGGTTCTTCGTCCGGTAGTCGTCCACGCAGTCGAACAGGAACGCCACGCCTTCGGGGCAGAGTTCGCGGATGCGTGCGTTCGCGGCGTCAGTCGTGGCGTTGATCGTCTCGGTAGCGCCCAGTTTGGCGGCGATGGCCAAGCGCTTGTCGCTCCGGTCGATGACGA
>JANXYE010000206.1 GCA_025350285.1 Chloroflexota bacterium | reverse complement strand
GCCCATCTGAATGGCCGACCGAACCCAATCGCTGAACATTACATAACCAACGTCGAGACTCGGGTATCTCGTTCGCCCGGTGGTGCTACCATGAACAGGTGAAGTCCCCCTCGGCCCGGAACACGGGCCTGCTCGTCTGTGTCCTCTCGCTCCTCCTGGTTGCCTGCGGCGGCGTAAAAAACCCCGAAGGCTGGGCCACGCCCGGCCTCAACGGCGATCGCACCTACTTCTTCCCCGCCTCAGACCGCCTCGCCGGGGTCACCCTCGGCGCCGATGGCTCCGTGATCAAAGCCTGGCAGTTCCCCGATAAGACCCGCCCGGACCAGAAGGACGCCGGCTTCAAGGCATCCTATGGGATCTCGCTCGCCGGAGACGCGCTCTACTTCGGATCCTGGAACGGCCGCCTTTACTCGGTCTCCGCCAGCGACGGCGCCCTCCGCTGGGGCGGTCCCAATATCGTCAGCGGCGGAATCGTGGGCGAGCCCGTGGTCTCCGGCGACCGCGTTTTCGTGGGGACCACGGACGGCCGGTTGCACGCGTTCGCGACCTCCAACGGCGCGCCCGCCCCCGGATGGCCGAGCGGCGGCGTGAAGCTCCCGGCCGCTATCTGGGCGGCTCCCGTCGTGAGCGGCGGCAAAGTGTTCGTGGCGACGATGGGCGGCGCGATTTACGCGCTCCAGCAGGCCGACGGTTCGATGGCCTGGCCCGAACCGTTCAAAGTCGATGGCGCTATCCCGGATCTGGCACTCCTGGATGACGGACGTCTCTTCGTCCCGGCGCTCAACAAGCAGGTTTTCATCGTCTCCACGGCGGATGGCAAGGCTATCGGCCCCGGTTTCGCGACCGACGAATGGGTGTGGGGTCGCCCGGCCTTCCGCGATGGCGTTGCCTACTTCGGCGACTTCTCCGGAAAGGTCTATGCAGTCGACATAACGGTCAGTCCGATGACGGCGAAGTGGACTGCGGGGCTCACCGACAAAATCAAGGCCACCCCCGTCCTTATTGATGGGGTGTTGGTCGTGGGCACCCGCAAGCCGTCCGTGGCCTTCATCGACGCGCAGACAGGGGCAATCCAGAACACCGTCGTCCTGACCGACGCCGGGACCATCCGGGCCGGGCTCGTCGCGCACGCCGGCAGGGCGCTCATCGCAACGACCGACGGGAAGCTCTTCGATGCGGACCCGAAGACGCGCGCCGCGACCCTCCTCAACTTCGTGGGGGCAAAGCCGTGATCGGAGAAGTGTTCGGCATCGTCCTGCTCGACCCGATGGTGAACTTCTTAGTGCTCCTCAACAACGCGCTGTTCGGGAGCTTCGGTCTGGCGATTATCGCGTTTACGATCGTCATCCGGCTGGCGACCTGGCCACTTACCGTTCGCCAACTGCGGCAGACGCGCGGCATGCAAACGATGCAGCCGCGGATCGCCGAGATCAATAAGAAATACAGCGACCCGAAACGCCGCCAGCAGGAAATGATGGGTCTCTATCGCGATGCGGGCGTGAACCCGCTCGGCTGTATCGGCCCGATGCTGCTCCAATTCCCTATCCTTATCGCTCTCTTCTACGCGATTCGGCATGTGCTTCCAGAATCGCCGGAAGCGCTTGAGCGGCTGGGCGACGACCTGTACCCGTGGAGCTACCTGCAGCACGCGATCCCGATCAGCGACCGCTTTCTCGGGCTCGATCTCAAAGCGAACAGCCATATCGTCATGATCATCCTGGTCGGGCTCACGACCTGGCTCCAAACCAAGTCCACCGTGACGGCGACGACGGACGCACGAGCGAAACAGCAGCAGCAGATGATGGCCTATCTGATGCCGGTGATGTTCGCGTTCTTTGCGGTGAACTTCCCGAACGGTGTTAGTCTGTACTGGGTGATCAACTCGATCGTCGGTATCGCCTTCAACGTTGCCGTTTACGGATTCGAGCCGCTCAAAATCCAAGCGCTCGTCAAAATGCACCCGCCCAAGGCCCCGCCCGACCGGCAGGCTGCCCTGGTCGCGGACCGCGCCGACGCTACTCAAGAACCGAGGACCATCAATGGAATCAGCCGAAGCAAGCGGCAAAACCGTCGAAGACGCCCTTAACCGGGCTCTCGAACAACTCGGCGCAAGCCGCGAAGAAGTTGAATTCGTCGTCCTTGACGAGGGCCGCCGCGGAGGTTTGTTCGGGCGCGGCGCCCGCGATTGGACTATCCGCGCCGATCGCCTCGCGCCCGGTGCATCACCCGCCGCCGAAACCCAGCCTCCGGACGCGGGGCCGGTGCGCTCGCAGTCCAGCGCCGCGCCCCGGCCGGCCAATCGCGAACGCAGCGAACGGCCGCCGCGCGGAGGCGACCGCGGCCCCCGAAGCGGGACCTCCAGCAGGGGCCGCGATGGCCTCGACCAGCCGATGCCCAAGCTCACGATGGACGACTTCCTGAAGCCGGGCGGAGCGGGAGGCGCAGGGGCGGCCAACGACGCCCAGGCGACGGCCCCAGCGCCACGGCCCGCGCGTTCAACGGGCCCGCGACCATCCTCCGGGAGCCCACGCGCTCCCCGCCCGGACGCTGGGCCGCCGCCGGAACGCCGGCGCCGCGACGAAGAGAAGAACGTGGCTCCGGACATCGACGCCGAAGATGTCGATTTCGCCGCTCATATCATCGACGACCTGCTGCGGATCATGGAGATAGACGCCGAACTCACGATCCGCGAGCCGCTTACGCCGGGAGACGGCGTTGGCGGCGTTAAGGCCGTCATCGACATTCGTGGCGAGGGCCTCGGGCTGCTCATCGGCCGCCGTGGCGACACCCTCACCGCCTTCCAGTACCTGGTGAACCTGATCGTCGGCCGGCGTTACCCGGGCGACGGCGGCGTCACCATCGACGTTGAGCACTACCGCCACCGCCGCGAAGAGCAGATTGTTTCGCTCGCCCAGCGGATGGCTGCCCGGGTGCGTGAGACCGGCTCGCCGATCACGCTCGAACCGATGTCCCCGGCCGAACGGCGGCTGGTGCATGTCGCCTTCGGCGACGACCCGGATCTGCAAACGAACAGCATCGGCGAAGGCGAGAATCGCAAAGTCGTGATCAGCAGTCGCACCTGAAGGAGGCCGGCCACGAGGATCCTGGTCGCGGGCAACGTCGTGGAAGACCGGACAGCCACCGGCGCGTGGGCGCCCGGTGGGCCGTCTCTTTATACAGCCCTAGCGGCGGCGCGGCTCGGGGCCTCGGTGGCGCTCCTCACACGAGGAACGCCGGGCTACGACCGGTCGGTTTTCGACGGTCTTCAGGTCCTCGAAGTAGCGGCGGCGAGCGTGCCACGCTACGCGAACTCCTATGCCCAGCAGGAGGGACGCACGCAACTCCTGCTCGATGAGGGCGAACCGCTGGACCTTACGGCGCCTTTCCGCGGCTCGTTCGACGCAACAATCCTGGCTCCGGCGTTTCACGAGATTCGCCTGATTGGGCGGCCCTCGGGCTTACTCGCGGTCGCTCTCCAGGGTGCGTTGCGGTCCCGCGCGGCTGACGGCGCCGTAACACCCGGGCTCAACCCGCTCGAACGGACGGAGCGGTTCCTTGCGGCGGACTACCTGGCCCTGAGCTTCGAAGACACACCTCACGCCGATAGCTTTGCCTGTCAGATTTCACGATCCGGACCGGCCGTCATCGTCACTCGCGGTGCGGACGGGGCCGAACTCTTTCGCGCGGGCCGGCGACGGGCGATCGCGGCCGTTCGGGCGGCGCAAGTCGATCCGACGGGCGCCGGTGATTGCTTCCTCGCCGCGTTCGTCGTCCGGCTGATCGAAACGGGAGACGAACGGGAGGCGGGCCGTTTTGCGGCCGCCGCCGGAGCGCTCGCCGTCGAGGGCAGCGGGGTCGGGGCGATACCGTCGCGGACGATGATCGAAGCTCGCTTGCGAGAGGTCGCCGCATGACTGCCCGGATCATCACGTTCGTGAACCAGAAAGGCGGCGTGGGGAAGACCACGACCGTCGTGAACGTCGCCGCGGCGGCCGGCCGGCGCGGGCGGCGCGTACTGCTGGTGGACCTCGACCCGCAGGCCAACGCAAGTTCGGCGGCGGGGGTTGTGGACGCTGGTGAACCGGGCATCTACGAAATGTTGATGGAGGACGAGGAGCCCACCGCCTGCGTCGTCGAACTCCCGGCCGAGTCGATGAGCGTGGTCCCATCGAGCCCCGCCCTGGCCGGCGCGGAAGTCGAACTGGTCCCGGTCATGGCCCGGGAGCGCCGCCTGGTCCACGCGTTGTCCGCTCTGCGCGGAAGCTACGATCTGATCCTTATCGATTGTCCGCCGTCGCTCGGGCTGCTCACGATCAACGCCCTCACGGCCGCCGATAACGTCGTCATCCCGGTGCAGTGTGAGTACATGGCGCTCGAAGGGCTGAGCCGCCTGACCGAGACCCTGGAACTCGTGCGCCGCAACCTCAACCCCGGCCTCACCATCCTCGGGCTCGTACTGACCATGTTCGATGGCCGCACGCGGCTCGCGCAGCAGGTCGTCGATGAGGTGCGTTCGCACTTCAAACAGGTCGTTTTTACAACGGTGATCCCACGCTCAGTGCGGCTGAGCGAAGCGCCGAGCCACGGCCAGTCGATCTTTCGCTACGACCCGGGTGGACGCGCCGCCAACGCCTATGAAGCGCTGGCCGACGAACTGTTGGAGCGCGTGGGGAACTCCCCGTGACGCGCGACTTCGAGCCAATACGCCCGTTTCGCCCCAAACACCGTGACCAGGAGGGACCGCAATGACTCAACCAAGACGTGGACTCGGCCGCGGGCTGGACGCGTTGTTCAGCGGCGGGGTGACGGTAGTCGAACCGGCCGCTGCGACGGTGGCCGAACCCCTTGTTCCCGCCCTCGCCGCGGCGCCCTCGGCTCCCGCCGGCCGGCGCGGCAGTCCCGAAGAGATCGACATCGACCTTATCGCGCCGAACCCGGACCAGCCGCGCGTCCGCTTCGATGGCGTGCAGCTTGGCGAATTGATCGAATCCATCCAGCAACACGGGATCATTCAGCCGCTGATCGTCACCCGCGACCCGGAAGGCGGCTTCCGGCTCATCGCTGGAGAACGGCGGCTACAGGCGGCGAAGGCGGCCGGCTTCCGCACGGTGCCCGTCGTGTTCCGCGCAGCGGCGGACGACGACATGCTCGAACTCGCCCTTGTCGAGAACATCCAGCGCGCCGACCTGAACGCCATCGAAGAAGCGATGGCCTACCGGCGGCTGACGGACGAGCATGGCCTGACGCAGGAGGAGACGGCCCGCCGAGTCGGCAAGAGCCGCGTGACCATCGGCAATTCACTGCGGCTGCTGGCGCTTGAAAACGAAATCCGGTCGAGCGTCGCGAACGGCGAAATCAGCGAAGGGCACGCGCGGGCGCTGCTCGGCCTGCCAGAAGGGCGCGGCCGTCTGAACGCCTGGCGGGACGTCGTGAAGAAGCGTCTGAGCGTGCGCGACACCGAAGCCTTCGTGCGCCGCACGCTCGCCGCCGACGCCCCTTCGCGGCCTGGGGCCGCCCCGGCCGGCGCCCAGACCGCCCACCGCGACATGGAGTACAAGGACATGGAGACTCGCCTGCGGCGGGCGCTTGGCACGCGCGTGACGGTTACGCCGCAGCGTTCCGGGCCGCGGATCACGATCGATTGCTACGGGGACGAGGAGTTCCACGGCGTTGTCACGCAGATTCTCGGCACGACGGAAGAGGACGA
>JANXYE010000381.1 GCA_025350285.1 Chloroflexota bacterium | reverse complement strand
ACGCGAGCCTGAAAGAGCTCTGGGACTTCAGCCGGGAAATGTCGGCGCGCCTGAGCTGGAAGCCGTACATGTTCAACCGGCGCCTGGCCCAAACGCTCCAGGAAGTGACGACGCCAGCGCTGATCATTTACGGGAGCGAAGACCGGGTGATACCGCCGGTTTGTGGGAGCCAGTACAAGGCAGCCCTCCAGAACTCGCGGCTCGAACTGCTCAAGGGCCTGGGGCACTACGTCGAGTACGAAGACGCGGACCGCGTGGCCAGCCTGATCACGGACTTCGCCCGCTCATAGCGACCACTAAGGAGACGACACCATGTTCATCGGATACTTCACGGAACGACCCTACCAGGACGAACGATCGGGCTACTTCGGTGCTACCGGCCGCGACATTACCGACCTCGGAGTCAGTAACGGGACGTACGACCCGAAGCTCGGGGCCGAACTCTACAACCGTTATCTCGACGAGAAGGTGTACGCGGAGGAGATGGGCTTCGACGGCCTGATGTTGAACGAGCACCACAGCACGCCGTTCTGCATGGGCGGCGTGCTCAACGTGGAGGCGGCGATCCTCGCGCGGATCACGAAGAAGGCGAAGATCGTGCTGCTCGGTAACGTCCTGCCAATCTGGGACGACCCGCTGTGGCTGGCCGAGGAACTGGCCGAGATCGACATGATCTCGCGCGGCCGCCTGGTCACCGGCTGGGTGCGTGGTACGGGCCGCGAAAGCGTGGCCCACAACGCCCAGCCGCCGTTCAACTGGGAGCGGTTCCAGGAAGCGCACGACTTCATCGTGAAGGCGTGGACGACGCCAGGGCCGTTCCGCTGGGAGGGCGAACACTACAACTACCGTTATGTGAACCCCTGGTCGCGGCCGTATCAGGAGCCACATCCGCAAATCTGGATCCCGGGCGTGATGTCGAAGAACACGGTGGCGTGGGCGGCGAAGCAGCGCTATCCGTACGTCATGCTCGCGACCGAACTCGAGCCGACGCTGAAGTCGTACCAGTACTACGAGGAGCAGGCGCAGGAGAACGGCTACGAGTCGGGCACGCAGCATCGTGGCTATTTGCTCAAGGTGCACGTCGATGAGACCGAGGAACTGGCCGAAGCGGCCGCGCGCAAGTACATCCAGGGGCCAAGCAACCCGTTCCTCGAAGGGAACCAGGGGAACGTCCGAAGCTACATCCAGAACCTGCCGGGGCTCACCTCGCGGACCCAGCTCCTGCCGACGGTAACGAGCTTCGCGGCGGCGGCGGCCCGCGGGCGCACGGCCGACTTCGAGAAGGCGACCGCAGAGGCGGGTGCGGCGGAAGAGGAGGAGAAGAAGGCGTCGGACTTCCTCGGCACGTTCGAGCAGCAGAGCGACAAGATGAGCATCATCTGGGGCACACCGGAGACGGTGATCCCGAAGGTGAAGCACGTCCTCGAATACCTGCGGCCGGGGAGCGTCTTCTTTTGGGACGGCGACGGCGCGATGAACCACGAAGACTCGATGCGCAGCCTGCGGTTGTTCGGCGAAGAGGTGCTGCCGGCCGTGCGCGAAATCGGGAAGTCGCTGGACCTGCAGAGCCCGTTCGAGGCGAGCACGAAGTAGCCCTCACCGCCGGCGGGAGAGGGGAGCCCAGACACGGCCGTCTCGAGGCGGTGGACACGGTCGTGGCCGCTCTGCCGAGGTTGCGGGCGGGCGCCGAACATGGTTAGCTACGCTATCTATTTTCGCCGAAGCGAGGCACCCCGATGGTTATGGCAGCCGAACGCATCAACAGCCCCTTCTTGGAAGGAAACTTTGCGCCGGTCCGGGAAGAGGTTACGGCGGAGGACCTCACGGTCGCCGGCGAACTCCCGAAAGAGTTGAACGGGATGTACGTGCGCACGGGTTCGAACCCCCAGTTCGACGTGATCAAGGGCTACCACTGGTTCGGCGGCGATGGGATGCTGCACGGCGTGCGGGTGAAGGACGGCCAGGCCAGCTACCGCAACCGCTTCGTCCAGACGGAGGCCTACAAGAAGGAGAACGCCGCCGGCCGGGCGCTGTGGGCCTCCTCGCTCGGGGCGCCGGAGTTCGATAACCCGCACGGGCCAGGGCGGGGCAACACCGGGAATACGGCCATGGTCTGGCACGACGGCCGCCTGTTGGCTCTCTGGGAGGGCGGCGACCCGCACCAGATCGCGACACCGGGCCTCGAAACGGTCGGCCCGTACAACTATTGCGGCCAGCTCCTCCACGCCTTCACGGCCCACCCGAAGGTCGATAACGAGACGGGCGAGATGGTGTTCTTCGGGTACAACATGATGGGCATGGATATGGCCCGCGGGCAGAAGGCGCCATTCCTTTCGTACTCGGTCGCGGCCAAGTCCGGAGAGATCGTGCACACGACGCCGATCGAACTCCCGGTCGGGGTGATGATGCACGACTTCGCGATCACATCGAACTACTCGATCTTCATGAACCTGCCCTACACGTTCAGCCTGGAGCGGGCGATGAAAGGCGAGCAGCCGTTCGCCTGGGAGCCGGAGCGGGGCGCGCACTTCGGGCTGCTCAAGCGCCACGCGCCGGGCGAGCAGGTGCGCTGGTTCGACGCCGACCCGTGCTACGTCTTCCATACGCTGAACGCGTTCGAAGACGGCGACGAGGTGGTGCTGGACGCCTGCAAAATGGGCAAGGTGGACCTCGGCCCGCTGGATTCGACGACGGCGCCGAAGCTTGAGGCGATGGAAGGGTTGGCAAAAAGCGATTCAAGCCCACGCCTGAACCGCTGGCGCTTCAACCTCGCGACCGGCGGGGTGAAGGAGGAGCAGATCGACGACGCGGTCTCCGACTTCCCGCGCGTGGCCGATAAGCTCGTGGGCAAGAAGGCGCGCTACGGCTACACGGCGCGGTTCGCGCGGGAGAGCGAGATGCCCGAGAGCGACGCCGTCATCAAATACGACTTGCAGACCGGGCGGAATTCGACGCACTACCACGGGGCCCGCCGCTACGGCGGTGAGCCTGTCTTCGTAGCGCGGGAGAGCGCCGTGCGCGAAGACGACGGCTGGCTCGTGACCTATGTGTACGACGCGAACACGGGCGGGAGCGAGTTCGTGGTGATCGCGGCGGACGCGCTCGATGCCAAACCCGTGGCGCGGGTGATGCTTCCCCAGCGCGTGCCCTACGGCTTCCACGGAGCGTGGGTGACGAGCGAGCAGCTCGCGAACGCGCGTTAGCGGCCAGCGGGCCCGATCTTCGAAATCGTGCCCGCTCTCCGGGGCGCTACGGCGTTCGCCACCGGTCGCGTATCGTTCGCGCAAACGAAACATCGCATCGGGAGTCCCGCCGCTATGCCCACCACCCGCGCCGTGCTGTTCGACATGGGCGGCACGCTTATCACCTATCGGAACTTCGAACAGGCGCGCCGGGAGGCGATGGCAGAATTCGCAAGCTGGTTCGGGCTGCAGGACGACATGGCGCGTGTGCAGGCGGCCTTTCTGCGGGCCGCCGCCGATGTCTGGCCGCGGTACACGGTGCTGCCCTATTACCTCCACAGCGACCTCGGCAAGGACATGCGCCGGGCGTCGGCGGCGAACCTTGGGATCGACCTGACGCCGGAACTGCTGGAGCGGTACCAGGCGTTCTTCGCCGAACGGCAAGCGGCGGGCGGCGTCGATGTCCGTCCGGGCGTCTACGAAACGCTGACCGAACTGCGTGCCCGCGGCATCCACGTAGGCATCGTGAGCAACGCCGATATCCTCCAGCTCGATGGGATGGTGGCGCAGGCGGGTGTGGCGCCGTACTGCGACTCGATCCTGTGTAGCGAAGAGGCCGGATCCTGCAAGCCGGATGCGGGCATCTACCTGGAAGCACTGCGGCGCGCCGGCTGCGCACCCGGTGAGGCGCTGTTCGTCGGCGATACGCCGGACCACGATATCGCCGGGGCGAACGCGGTTGGCCTCCGCTCGGTGCTGATCCACGAGCAGACGGAGCTGGGACTGCCGCGGGGAGACGTGCGGGCACTTCACACAATCGCCGAGATCCCCGAGGTGCTGGGACTGTTGTGAGCGAGCGAGCGCGTTGCGATCACCGGTCGAATTCTCGATAGCTTGTGCATTATCTCAAGGAGGGTTCGGTCATGCCCGCATCGGTAGCCGCTCAGTTGCTGCCAAGCTTCGAGGAAGCGGCTTCCATCCAGCGCTTTTGGGACCAGCACTACCCTGAACTGCTTGCCGCACTGCTGGGCTGGGATCTCCTCAGGTTCTTTCGGACCGTGACCAACGGCCGGGACAGAACGGTGACGCTGGAACGTCTGTAGACTCGGTTGGGCTAACCCCTTACCGCCGGTACCGCACTGGCAGGCGCTTGATTCCGCCGACGTGCAAGCTCTGGGCGAC
>JANXYE010000183.1 GCA_025350285.1 Chloroflexota bacterium | reverse complement strand
CAAGTTCAAGTTCGCCCAGCCGTTACGCGAGGCCCTCCGCGCTACAGGGGGCAGACGTCCAGGTAGTTCTTCGTGACGTTCGCGTAGCCGTAGTCGAAGACGGCGCGAAGCGGGTCCTGGGCGCTTTTGAGGTAGAGGGTCGCGTCGATGCAGCCCTGGTAGGCGCTGCGGCCTTCCTGCCAGCCCCGGCGGAACGCGGTCGCGGCTTCGGCAAAGACCGGCGTCCCGGCGGAGAGGACGGCGGCGTCCAGGGCGCGGACGATGTCTGGCTCTCGGGCGCCACTGGCGGCAAGGGCGACGGCGACCCGAAAGCGGGCATAGGCCGCGAGCGATGGCCGACCTGGCGGGGCGCCGGTTTCGGCGCGCCAATCACGCAGGGGCGAATCGCTGAGCAGGGCGGTGTAGGCCGTGACCGCGGCCGCGAAGTCGCCACGGTCGAAGATGATGTCGGCGTCGAGCAGTGCATGAAAGAGGTAGACGGGGGCGTCCTGCTTCGATGAAAGCGGCCGATAGCGGCCATCGCGCAGCCCGAAAAGGAGTGAGGCGCCGCGCATCGGACCGGCCGCGATTGGGCCGGCCGGGAGAGAGTGAATGGTGAGTTGGCTGGCGGCGCCGCTCCCGCTCCAGACGATTTGGTCCAGCCCGTCGAAGAGGTCGGACGGGCCAATGCCGCGCCACGACGTGCCGTCCCATTCGACGACCTCGACTTCGGCCTGGCAGGATGCCGCGCCGCAGGTGCGGGAGACGAATTGGAGCGTCGCGCGGCCGGAGCCCGAGCGTAGCCCTGTAAGGAAGGCTCCGCGACCGAGGGCCGAGGCGTCGGCGTCGCGGTCGGGTGGGAACACCGAGAGCCCGCCGGTAGCCCGCCGGACGACGACAACGGCGGCACGATCCAGGCCGTGGCCTTCGGCCACCGGGATGAGCAGGGCGGAATCGGGCCGGCCGTCCGCGTCGAAGTCGGCCTCCAGGCAGTCCGCGTCCCAGCGACTTTTGAGGGCAGGACGGCATACCGGCCCGCCGGCCGCGGCGAGGCGTTCGACGGCGCGCAGCGCTTCGCCTGCGTTGCGGGGCGGCGCACCCACGGGGTCAGGGGTGGGCGTCGGCGCGGGCGTGGGGGTGTGAGTGCGAGGGACGGTTGGGCTGCTCGTTGGGTCAGGTCCCGCGGGCGCGGCGGGCGCAGGGTCGTCACCTTCGAGGAGCACAGCGATTCCCGCGCCGGCGAAAATGGCGGCTGCCAGCGCGAGGAGGATCGAGCCGCCCAGCGCTAGGGCTTTTTGGCGAGGTAGTCCTCTGCTGCCCATCCATCTCCCTGCGGCGTTGAAACTTTCCACCAGAGAAGGTCGCCCGCCGTCTGGGGTCCCTCCCTGACCGTCACCTCGGCCGCATCCGGGAGGCAGACGACGGCCGGATTATCCCGGCCGGGCGCGGTTCGGACGTTCAAGCAGTCTCCGGTGCCGCTGACGATGACGGCATCCCCGGCGCGGAACTTACCGGTCCGCGCTGGCTGCGTGGCCTGTGTTGTTTGTGAGACGACAGGAGGAGCACCCGCGGAAGCCGACCCGGTCGCGAGGGGCGTCACCGCCTGGGGAGTTGCGGTCCCCTCGGCGACCGTAGCGGCAGGCGCCGGGCTGTCATCCCCCCCAAGCAGGGCGTCGGCGGCGAAGATGACAGCGGCCGCCACGCCGGCGAAGAGCACCACGGCAACCGGTACGTACCAGTAGGCGAGGAACGGGTTGCTTCGATAGAGCTTCGGGAGCGGTTTGCGCGGTAGCGGCGCCTCGGCGGCGGGTGGCTGGTAGCGCCGGGGGGCGACGGGCGGCCGATCGGGCACCGCGTAGGGGGCTGGCGCGTGACGCCGCTCTGGGTACGCGGCGGGCGCGGGAATCGTCTCACGCTCCCCCGGGTCGGCCGCGTGTTCGCCAGCGAGCCGCGCGGAAGCACCGGCGGACTGGGACGAGCGGCGGACGATGCGCTGAGACTCAGCCGGGGACGCCGCGCTGAACGGGCGCTGGAGGTGGTAGGCCTCGGCGGCGGGCTGACGAGTGTGGTCTGACTCCGTGGAACACCCGTCATTTTTCACCCAGCAGCCCGGGTGGTGGAGGACGCCACACACTTGGCAACGCAACACGGCCTCGGCATCCGCGAACGAACGGTCGCAAAGCGGGCAGAAACGCTGCTGGGCGGTCAACCGGACATGCTCATACCCCAGACCAGTATCCGCCCGCGCGTTGGCCTTCATCAAGCCAGCGAACCGGAAAGCGGAAAATGAACCGCGGGAAGCGGTTGGGTGGTCAGGGCGGGTCCACGGGGAATACCGGCACGTCGATGTGGACGGAGACCGCTATCGCCTGGCCCGCCGCCAGTGACAGCCCACTGGCGGCGGTCATGGAGAATTCGGCGCCGCTGTTCAGGCGGATTCGGTATCGCACCTGTTGCCCCTCTAGCCGTGACGAGACGATCCGGGCGGGGAGGCCCACGTCGAGGCTGGGCACGATCCATTCCGGCCGCACGAGCGCCGTGCACGGTCCGTCGGGCGGCGTCCCTATGGGCCGCAGGCGGCCGAGGGCGGTCTCGACGACACCTCGGCGAACCCGACCGGCGAGGAGCTGGACGTCACCACCGAACCGCGCCGCGGCTTCGCTCAGGGGCCTGAAATAGAGTTCCCGCGGCGTATCCACCTGGAGAATGACGCCTGCCTGCATCACGGCCACGCGGTCGGCGAGCGCCATGGCGTCGCTGCGGTCATGGGTGACGAGGACGGCCGTGACGCCTTCCGCGCGGAGGAGGGCGGCCACCTGCTGGCGCATCTCCACGCGCAAGCCGGGGTCCAAGTTTGAAAACGGCTCGTCCAGGAGGAGAAGCCGCGGTTTGGGGGCCAGCGACCGAAGCACCGCCACGCGCTGTTGTTGGCCGCCCGAAAGCTGGTGCGGGTAGCGCTTGCCCAGTCCTTCCAGGCCGGCGAGGGCGAGCAGTTCGCGCACACGTCCGTGCGCGTACTCTCCGCGGGGGAGACCGTAGGCGATGTTGCCCTCGACGGTCCTGTGAGGAAACAGGGCGTATTCTTGGAAGACGAGGCCGATGCCCCGGCGGTGAGGGGCGAGGGAGATGGCTGGCGATTCGATGATCGCGGCATCGAGCCGGATTTCGCCCGCCCAGGCGCGCTCGAAGCCAGCGATCGCGCGCAGGAGCGTGGTCTTGCCACAGCCGCTCGGCCCGAGGAGCGCCACCAATTCGCCCTCGACCACGGAGAGACTGGCGCCCGCGACGGCCCGCACGGCACCGTAGCGGACCTCCAGGGCTTCGATGCACAGCGCCTCACGCTTCGACGGACTCAATGTCTCCCCTCCAGCGCAGCAGTGCGAGGGGGATGGCGGCGACTCCGATCAGTATGAGCGCGGGCAGGGCGGCTCCTCCATAGAGGGCTTCGCTGCTATTTGCCCAGACGACGCCGGGCAGCGTGCGGTAGCCGGGAGGGCTGAGCAAGAGCGTGGCGGGCAGCTCTTTCATGATCGTCAGGAAGACAAGGGCGAAGGCGGCCAGCGCGCCGGGCCGCGCGGAGCGGCAGCGTCACCGTCGCGAGGACCGCGAGCGGGCGCCGGCCGAGCCCGGCGGCGGCCTCTTCGAGGTGGTGGCTCTGCCGCAACAGCGGTGCCCGCAGTGCTCCAAGCGCGTTCGGCAGGAAGAGGATGACGTAGGCAAAGAGCAGCATCGTACGCGTCTGGTAGAACTCCGTGGCGTAGCCGATCCCGAAGAAGACGAGGGCGAGCGCAACCACCAGTCCGGGCAGGGCGTGCGTGGCGAAGGCGAGCTGCTCGATACCGCGCGCCAGCGGACCGCCGAAGCGCGCGGCCAGCACGGCGATGGGCAGAGCCAGGATCACCGTTATGAGAGCTCCGGCGGCGGCCATTCCGGCGGAGTTGCGAAGCGGGCCTGACACGTCTGGAAAGTCCGTGCCGGCTTGCATGCCCCTGCTGAGCCAGTAAAGAAGCACGCCTACCGGCAGCACGAGGGAGATGAATACGACCACGACGAGGAAGGCCGTTGCTGGCCACGTCCAACGTCCGAGCGCGATTGGCCGGGCGGGGGACATTCGCCGCGCGCGGCTGCGCGCCTCGTAGCGACTACGTGCGAAGAGTTCGGCGGAGAGGATGACGAGCGCGAGCGCGCCCAGCACGACGCCGAGGATCGCCGCGCCGGTACGGTCGAACGATGATGAATACTGCATATAGATCGCACGTGTGAATGTGCCGTATTTGAGCGTGGCCACGCCGCCAAAATCGCTGAGGACGTACAGCGCGACCAGGAGCACCCCGGCCGCCAGAGCGGGTACGAGGGCTGGCACGGTCACGGCTGCGAACGTCCGCCATGGTCCGCGCCCGAGCGACTGCGAGGCCTCCTCCTCGGAAGGGTCGAGCGTGCGGAGGGCCGCTCGCAGTACGAGGAAGAGGTACGGGAAGCTGACGGCGGTGAGGGTGAGGGCCGCGCCCCAGAAGCCGTAAATCTCGGGCAGACGGTCCACGCCAAGTGGTTCGAGCCAGCCCTGGAGGGTGCCCTTCGGCCCGAGCGCGGCCACCACGGTGAGCCCCATAACGTATGACGGGATGGCCAACGGCAGGGCCAGCGCCACGGACCAGGCATGCCGGAACGGGAGATCCGTGCGCAGCGTCAGCCAGGCGGCGGGAAGGGCCACAGCCAGGCACGCGAGTGACACTGCCGCGGAAAGCTTCGCGCTGTTTATGAGGAGCTCGCCCGTCGGGCCAGTGAGGGTTTCCTGCCAGGCCGCCCAGCCACCCTCCGAGGCTCGCCGGCCGAGGTACCAGAACGGAAGCTGCGTCGCCGCAACGACAGCCAGCGCCGCTAGCCAGAGGACTATCGGGGCGGGACGATGGCGATGCCTGAGCCTGAGGAAGACCATGGGCTACGGGAGGATGGCGGTGCTTCGCAGCAAGGCCACCGTCCCCTGGAGGTCTTTGAGGTTAGACAGGTCAATGTCGGGCGGGTCGAGCTGGGCGAGCGGGCGGAGACGGCTATCGGCCGGGATCCCGGCCACGACGGGGTATTCGTAGGTTTGTTCGGAGAAATACCGTTGCGCCTGTTCGCTGAGGAGGAAGGAGACGAAAGCCTGGGCGGCCACCTTGTTTTTCGAAGTCTTGAGTATGGCCACGCCAGCGACGTTGACGAGACTTCCCGCGTCGTTGGGGGCGAGGTAATGATTTTGAGCCTTCAACCCGGGGTTCGTCCTCAGGCCGGCGTAAAGGTAGTAGTGGTTGATAATGCCCATGGATATCTCGCCGGCGGCGACGGCGTTCAGGATGGCGGGATTGTCTTTGTATTCTTGGGTGCCGTTCGCCTTCATGGCCTCGAGCCACGCCTCGGCGGCCGCCTGGCCATCGACCTCGCGGACGGCGGTGACGAACGTCTGAAATGAGGCGTTGGTCGGCGCCCAGCCGATCTTGCCCTGCCACGCTGCCTGGGTCAGGTCTTTGTAGGACTTCGGGAGCCTATCGGCGCTGACGAGATCCGGGTTATAGACGACGACACGAGCGCGACCGCTGACGCCAACCCACGTGTTATCCGTGGCCCGGTACGGGGCAGGAACGCCCTTCGTCGTGTTCTCGGGGAGGGCGGAGAGGAGCCCTGCCTGCGCGACCGCGCCAAGGGCGCCGGCATCCTGGGCAAAGTAGACGTCCGCGGGAGACTTACTGCCTTCCTCCATCAGGAGAGCGGCGAGTTCGGTTGTGCCAGCGTACTTGACGTTCACATCAACGCCGGTCTGCGCCTCGAAGTCATTGATGACTTTCTTGACGAGCGATTCTGAGCGGCCGGAGTAGACCGTAATCGAACCTGAGGGCTTCTGGGGAGTGGACGAAGGGCCAGTGGTCGCGGTTGATGCAATCGGACTGGCCGGTCCGTCATCATCGCCCCCTGCGCAGGCAATCGCCGCGAGCGGCAGGATGGCGAGCGCGCTCAAGAGGAGCAGCAAACGGGTAGGCAACGTCATGGCGATACGTGTTCCAATCGAATGACTTCCTTGGAATATTAGGATGGACTAATGTCCGGCGCAAGTCCCAATCCGAGTTCCGAGGAGGACGTACCGGGACCGGTCGGAAGGGGCAATAGCGGCGGGTGGCGTGGGCCGGAGAGCGCCGTAGAGTGGGAGCGCCGCTTGCTTTCGCGCGCGGTACTGATGCAAGGGCGGCGCTGTCGCCCGCGGTGTGGCACCCTAGGGGGCATGGCAATCCGGATTCTCGGGATCAATGGCGGCATACGGCCGGGTGGAACGGCGGAACGAGCGTTGCGCTTCACGCTTCGCGCGCTGGAAGCGGAAGGGGCACGCTGCGAGACCTTCGAGATTGGGGCACTGCCCATACTCGATGGCCGCGCGGACGACCAGTACCCGGCGGCGGTGGCGGCCTGGCGCGCGGCCTGCACAGCGGCCGACGGGTTCGTCCTGGTCGTGCCCTCGTACCACGGCGGGGCGCCGGGCTCGCTTAAGAACGCGCTCGATTTCATCGACCTGCCGCACGCCGCGGGGAAGCCCTTCGCCGTCATCGGGATCGCCGGCGGGGACGCGGAGCCGGGGGTGACCGACGTGACCCGCGTGATGCGCCACATCGGCGGGATCGCGGGCGTCCCGGATGTGGTGATTTCGCGAGCGGGAGAACACTGGGGCTCCGGCGACGACCCGGCAAACAAGAGCGTGGCCTTCGCGATCGCCAAGGTGAGCGACGATCTGGTCGCGCTGTGCACGCTGCGGGCGGATGGCAAGCTGCCCCAGCCGTGAGTTCGCCGTTCGCGACCGAGCCGCCACGTGGTCGATTCTGCCCGGATTGCGGTCAGGCGCTCTTTCCGGACGTGCGCGGCGGAAACCGCTACGCGCGCTGCACGAATTGCGGATACGTCCGCTACCGCAACCCAATCGTCGGCGTCGCGGTCGTCGTTCGTGACGAAACAGGCCGGATACTGATGGGACGGCGGGCGAAAGGCGAGTACGCGGGACTCTGGTGCATCCCCTGCGGTTATGTGGAGTGGGAGGAGGATGTCCGGGAAGCCGCGCAACGGGAGTTCGCCGAGGAGACGGGACTCAGCGTGACGCTTGGGGGCGTGCTGGCGGTGCATTCGAACTTCCACAACGCGAGGCAGCACACGGTGGGCATCTGGTTCGCCGGCGATGTCACGGGAGGGAACCTGCATCCGATGGACGGGGAGCTCAGCGAACTGGCGTACTGCGACGCGGGCGCCCCGCCGTCCCTCGCCTTCCCAACGGACGCGCTCGTGCTTGCGGACCTGGCTGCGGGGAGTTGACGTGGGGTGTGAGGCGGCACGGAGATGGTTCATCCCCTCGCGCCCACAGGTGGCGCGGCTACGGTGACCCCGGGGCGCGCCTCCAGGGCCAGTAGCGAAATAGCACCCGGCCCAGAACGACCTGTGGCCGCACTGGCCCGAACGTGCGGCTGTCCGTGCTCCGGGCCCGGTTGTCTCCGAGCAGTTCCAGACCCTCGTCGCTGCCCGACGCGACGCGCTTCACGATCGCCCTGCCATCCCGAGGGTCGCGGGCGATGACAATGTCGCCGTTTCGAGGCGGGTGAACGCGATACGCGGCCCGGTCGATGATCAGCCAATCACCCGGCCGAAGCGCGGGCCGCATGCTTTCGCCCGTGACTTCGTAACGCGTAAACCGCCGGCCGGCGCGGAA
>JANXYE010000177.1 GCA_025350285.1 Chloroflexota bacterium | reverse complement strand
GATGAGCGATGACCAAGAGGAAGTCCTCCGGACCTTCGTGGCCTAACCCCACCAGCGCCATCAGTCCTTGCGCAAAGAAGCTTCCACGGGGCTCGACTCCCGAATAGGACGCTTCGCGTACGAGTAGTTTTCGGGCACCCTGGCGGTGCGGTCAACCACCCGCTGGCAAAGAAGATAACGCGCGCGCGGCCCATCTGGTTAACGCGGCAACGAATAGGATCCCGGCTGAACCACACGCCTCATACACTTGGCCCGGCTGAACTCGCCGCTGACCGCCGTCCCAGTTCGGTGCTCGGTGGCCGGTCGTACAGGTACTCCGCGACGATCCCTCGCCACGGTCCGCGCGCTTCCAGCCCGGCGAACAGACCCGCCAGGCCGAAGTTGATGCGGCTCAGAAACACCATCCCGGCGGGGATGTTCAGGTGGCGGTTGATCTGTCCGCCCGGGCCCGTCGTCTGCGCGTTCCGCCGCACCATTTCCGCCGCGAGCTCGCGCGTGAAGGTCACCTCGTCCTGGAGCACCGGCGCCCAGAACCATTGCATGTGCTCCCACAGTTCATCAGTGCTGTACGGAGCGCCCTTACGCAGGAGGCCAACCCGTTCCGTGGCGGTCCGCCACGCTTCCAGGTCGCCGGCGTAAATGGCCTTCAGCAGATTCTTGAACCGCTCCACCACGATCATTTCGAACCCGGCGACGCAGCCGTAATCGATGAACCCGACCCGTCCGTCCGCACACAGCAGGTAGTTCCCGGGGTGGGGGTCACCGTTGAACAGCTGGTGACGATAGAAGCTGCCAAAGGCGAAGCGAAACACGATCTCCGCGACCCGGTTCCGCTCCGCCGGCGGGAGCTTAGCGGCGGCGGAGAATGGCTTCCCCTCAATGTACTCCTGCACGAGCACCCGTCCGGTGCTAAGTTCGGGGTATACCCTGGGCACGCGGATGAGCGCATGGCCGGCATACAGTTCGCCAAAACGCCGCTGATGGGCCGCTTCCCGCACGTAGTCGAGTTCGCCCCGAATGCCGTCCTTCAGGTCCTGCACAATCGGCCCCGCATCAAGGCCCTTCGAAAGCATTCCGGCGAGCCCCAGCATCATGCCCGCGTTCGCGAGGTCGTTGTCGATTGCTTCGCGCACGCCCGGGTATTGGACCTTCACCGCCACCCGCTCGCCCGATACGAGTTCCGCCCGGTGTACCTGGCCGATCGATGCCGCCGCGAACGGCTCCTGTTCGAACTTTTTGAATATGGCGCGCGGGGGCCGTCCATACTCGTCCAGGAAGACGCGCTCCACCAGCGAAAACGCCATCGGCGGCGCGTTCGCCTGCAACGAGGCGAGCTGCCCGGCCATCTCCTCCGGGACCATCCCGGTCATCAGCGAGAGCACCTGCCCAAGCTTCATCACGGCGCCCTTCATCTCGCCCATCGTGCGCGTCACGTCCTCGGCCGTGCGCAGCACGAAGCGTTCGCGCTTGGCCCGCCGCCGTTGCCCCCACGAAAGATACGTCGATCCCCACCGCAGCGCCGTGCGACTGGCCAGTGCCGCCGGGCGCACCGTCCTCCGGATGCGGCTTGAGCGGATGGGACGTTCCATGGAAAGAGCGTGGACAGGTCGCGGCGAATGCGGAAGAGGGGGCCGCATGCCATACCATGCTTCAATGGATCGCTCGGCCATCCTCGCTGCGCTCACCGCTCTCGGCGGCTCCGACGGTCACGTCGCGCGGCGTTTCGATGCCACCGAGCAGTTCGATGGCCAGGTCGTGGTGCTCCCTTCGGCGTTCAACCCGCCGACCCGCGCCCACCTGCGCATGCTCGAACTGGCGGCGGGCGTTGCCGGGGCGAGCCACCGGGCGGCGATGCTCACCACCCGGAATGTGGACAAGGGGCTTTACGGCGCCCCGTTGGACCACCGCATCGGCATGTTGCTGGCCGAAGCGCGGGAGGCCCCCGGCCTCGCCGTGGTGGCCACGAACGCGGCCCGTTTCGTTGATCAGGCGGCGGCTCTCACGGCTGAGTTCCGAAACGCGCGGTTCGATTTCGTC
>JANXYE010000169.1 GCA_025350285.1 Chloroflexota bacterium | reverse complement strand
CGAAGTTCATCAGGTCGTCGGTCAGGTTATCGAGGATCGAGTCCGCTTCCAGGGGCGGGACTTCCTGCGTGCCGTCCCACATCGAGTACCGGTATCGCAGCACCATCGACGTCTCCTCGGGCGGGCTCCATGGAGGGACCCGTCGGAGTTACGGTACTGGATTCGGGGGCGGTTGTCAGTCGGCCGAACGGCCAGCGGGTATCGCATGTGTTGACGCGTCTATACCGAGTCACGACGATGGGATTATGCATCGCTCCGGTTCGCGTGCGGTTTGGCCGTTGTTTTGCGCGGCGCTGGTGTCCCTTGGACTGAGCGTCGCCGCGCTGGTCGCCGTATTTGTCGCGGGCGGGAACGATGGCGCGAGCGCGGCGGCCGAGCGGACCGTGGTCGCCTCGACGCTCGCGAAGGACACGGAAGGCGCCACCCTTTACTACAGCGGGACCCTCCCGGGCGGACTGTCGGCGAGCGCCTACGCCCCGGCGGACTCAACGCACGCCGCCGACATAGCCTTCACGGCGCCCCAATCGGGCGGCGTCGCCGTGCGCGACTTGGTGCTCGTCGTGAGCATGTTTACCGGTGTTGATGCCCTGAGCGTGCAGCACTATACCTCCCTGCTTGCTGGCGACCCGTCGTTCACATGGGATGCGGCGGGCGGCGTTGGCGGTGTGCCGAAGTTCGCGCAGGTGGACGACCCGGCGGGCGCGGAGTGGCTGGCGAGGAACCTGTCCAGGCCGCCGGCGCTCCATTTCGCAAGCTACGCGGATCTCCTTGTGGCGATGGCCGTGCCCGGGAACGGCATTGCGGCGTGGATGCCGCTCGATGAACTGCGCCCTCCGGCGGTGCCTCTGGCCTACAACGGGACGGATATCGTGCGCGGGACCGGCGATGTGACCGCGTGGCCGTTCGCCGAGCGAATGCTGGCGACGGGACTCACCGACCGGGGGCGGGCGGCCGTGCGAGGGATCGAAGAGGCCATCGCGGCGAAGGCTCCGCTCGTGACGCGTGTTGTAGCCACCGGCGACGTGCTCATGTCGCGCTGCACGCTCACGCGGATCAAGGCGACCGGCGACTACGGTTCACCGCTGCGTAACGCTGTGGGCCAGTACCTCTTCGCCGCCGACCTCGCGCTCACCTCGCTCGACGCCAGCATTCAGGACATTGGCGAACCCCTCGGCTGCATCGCGACGACGAACCTCACCTCGCCGCCGCAAGTGATCGAAGCCCTCACGCTGGCGGGTATCGACGAGGCGACAGTGGCGACCAACCACGTCTTCGATTGCGGCACGGCCGCTTGCGGCAGCCGCGGCTTTATACGGATGCTGGACCTCCTGCACGGGGCAGGGATAAAGACGGTCGGCGGCGGCAAGAACCTGGACGATGCGTTCGCGCCGGCGATCTTCGAGGTGAACGGCGTCCGCTTCGGAATCATCGGCGTGGACGACATCGCGGCGGAAGACTTGGAGGCGACCGACACCGGCCCCGGCACCGCGCCGATGGATGATAGCTACGCCAACGAGAAGGCCGATCTGCCGCACGAACCGGCGTTTTACAAGCCGCGCGAACTGCTGGGCGTGACGCGCCTCGAAGCGAAGGTCCGGGCGCTGCGGGCGACGGTTGACGTGGTCATCGTCCAGCTGCAGAGCGGCACCGAAGAGACCCACGACCCGAGCCCACGCAGCATCAAGGCGCTGCGGGCGGCCGCCGCGGCGGGGGCGGACCTCGTCATCGGCAACCAGGCGCACTGGGTGCAGGCGGTGGAAATGAGGGGGAGCGCCTTCGTCGCCTACGCCCTCGGCAACTTCATCTTCGATCAGGTTCATTCGGCCGAGTTCACCCAGGGCTACCTGGTGGAGGCGACGTTCCTCGGCAAGCGGCTCGCGACGGTGCGGCTATTGCCCTACCAGATCATGGACCAATACCACCCGAAGTTCCTGGAAGGGGCAGCGCGGCGGACGGTGCTGCAAGATGTGTTCACAGCATCGAGATCGTTGCCGTCGTCGACGCCGTAGTATTGAGACAACATCGTGAGCGCCTGGACCCGGCGGTTGCGTGGGAAGCCTTTGTCACTATTGACCAGGACATCCTCTCTGGTTCTCATGGCTATACGGTTCGCGGCATTTTAGAGCTGAGGCGTCATTCTGGTATCGCGCCGCCGATGCTGCCCCG
>JANXYE010000072.1 GCA_025350285.1 Chloroflexota bacterium | reverse complement strand
CAGTCGGAAGTCCATGGTGATCTCCTTGGCGTCGTCTCCCAGTCTACGAAGCCGCCACCTTGCGGTCTGTGCGCATGGCGAGCACGGGTGGCCGTCAGATTTCTGCAGCGGCTCAAGCATCGCACGGAGACAACGAACCGCTCGTTGTCACTCGCGGCCAGGAGTGGCGGCGCGAATCAAGAAGGACCCGGGCGGCAATCCTGGCCGCGACGGATACGGAGCGGTTCAGTCTCAAGTGAGCCCGCAGCCGGGCGGTCGAACGGGGGTCCCCTACCCGTGTCCAAAAGTCTGACGCCCACCCGCCAGCCACCGCGGCCTAAGGACTGGGCACGGGCTATAGCCGGGTTGGTACAGGTCCTCATCGCCCTTGCTGCCCAATCCGCCGCTTTGGCATATCGTAGCGGCCGATGGAGCACGCTCGAATCACCGAAGCCCTCGCCGGCTCCTCCCTCTTCCAGGGGATGGGGGAGGCCGAGCTGCTCGCCATGGCTGGCCGCATGAAGCCGCGCGTCTACCGCCGCGGCGAGGTGATCTTTCGCCGGGAGGATCCGGCCGGGGCCTTGCACCTGATCCAGTCTGGCAGCGTCAAAATCTCGCTGGATAACGACGAAGGCAAGGAGACCGTCCTCGCACTCTTCGGCCCCGGCGCCTGCTTTGGCGAAATTGCCGCCCTTGATGGTGGCCCGCGCTCAGCCACCGTCACCGCCGTTGAGCCGACCGAGACGCTCGCCCTGCTGCGCACGGACCTGCTGGACCTTATGCGCAGCCAACCCGATGTCGCGCTTGCCCTGATCGGGACGCTCGCGACGCGCCTCCGGCGAATCGATGCGCGGCTCGAAGACGCGCATTTCCTGGATCTCGACACGCGCTTCGCCCGGCTCCTCGCCTCGCTGGCCGAAGAGCGCGGTCAGCCCACCGCCGATGGCGTCGAAATCAAGCTCCCACTGACCCAGTCCGAACTGGCCGCCATGATCGGCGCCACCCGCGTCAGCGCTAACCGTCTGCTCGGCGCATATCAGGATGCCGGTCTCGTGCGGTTGCAGAAGCGATCAATCGTGTTGACGAACATGCCGGCCTTGCTTATCCGTGCCGGGCGCGCCCCAGAATAGGGGAAACCCCTACCTTCATGCCTCTGCCCGGCCGTTATACTGAGCGAGCCGAGGACCGGTGGAGTGCTCCCCGAGGCCTCTGCCGTCGTTCAGCGGAGCGAGCCCGGCCGGCACCTGGGGGCGCAGACCGGCCGGGCTCGGCAACACCGTTTCCCGTATCCATTACGGCCGGGAACAGAACAGCGGGCGCGTCCCCGAGACACCCCCGCCATCCAGCGGAATGGGCTCACCCGGCGCCTGGGGGCGCAGTCCGGATGAACTTCATGGACTTTCCGCTCCATGTCGTACAATAGGCCGGTCCCATGGACACCGCTGTATACAGGGCTACACCTGCCGGGGCGGTGCGGTGGACAGCCAGTGGGCGCCTGGTTTAGGCGGGGTTGCGTCCGTTCGCCGCGCGGCCCATCAACCTCGCGTTCGCCGCTCCGGTATACTCCGCACGTGTCTGCTTCAGCCGCCCCCAAGCCTCGCCTCGTCATCCTGGATTCGCACGGTATCCTCTTCCGCGCGTTCTTCGCCTTCGCCAACAGCGATAAGCCGCTTATGACCTCCAGGGGCGAACTCACCTTCGCCACGCACGGCTACGCCGAGACTCTGATACGCGTGCTGGACGTGCTGAAACCGACCCATATCTGCGCGGCCTGGGACGCTGGCGGCCCAACTTTCCGCCACCAAGCGAGCGCGGCCTACAAGGCCACCCGCCGCCCAACGCCTTCCGAGCTGCTCACGCAGATGAAGCGCGTCCGCCAGATGCTCGAAGCGTTCAACATCCCCATCTACGAGCAACCCGGCTTTGAAGCCGACGATGTCGCCGGCACCATCTCCCGCATGGTTGCTTCCGAAGGACTCGAAACCTACATCGCGACGCTCGACACGGACCTCGTTCAACTCATTGGCCCGCACGTAAAGCTCTTCATGTTTCGCCCCTACCAGCGGGACACCGTCGAGTACGACGAACCGAAGGCAGCCGAAAAGTGGGGTTTTTCACCGCTCCTCATGATCGATTTCAAGGCCCTCAAGGGCGACACGAGCGATAACGTCGATGGCATCAAGGGCATCGGCGAAAAGACCGCCACCGACCTCATCCGCCAGTTCGGGCCGGTGGAAGCGATCTACGAGAACATCGCCCTGGTGAAGTCGGCCTCCGTCCGCCAGAAGCTGATCGATGGCGAAGAAGTCGCGCGTGGCAACAAGGGGCTGGTCACCATCCACACCGATCTGCCCGTCGCCTTCGACCTCGAAGCGTGCCGCGTGCAGAACTACGACCAGGAGAAGGTGCTCGGCCTCTTCCGCGAACTCGAGTTCCGCGTCCTCTCGACGCGTCTCCAGGAGGTGCTCGGCTCACAGCCCACCGCGCACAAAGAAGCCGCGAACGACGCCTCCATCGTCTACAACATGGTGACGGAGGAGGCCGGCCTCGCGGAGGTCGTGGCCGAGCTGCGGGCCGCCGGACAGTTCGGGTTTACCGCCCTCTCGACGACGGGCGACACAACCCACCCGCTCCTCCTCGGGCTCGCCTTTGGAACCACGCCCGGACGCGCATGGTACGTACCATTCGGCCACGCCCCCCGGCTCGACGGCGAGGAGAAGCAACTCCCGCGTGCGGCTGTGCTCGCGGCCCTGGCGCCCTTGCTCGCGGACCCAGGGCTGCGCAAGACCACCTACGGCACGAAGTACCTCCAGCACATGCTCAGCCGCGTCGATGCGACCCTCGCGGGCGCCGAGTTCGACGTGAACATCGCGGCTTTCCTTCTTGGTGAGACGAGTTCGACACTCAACGCCCTCGTCGCCGAACGCCTGAACATCCCCATGGTCGGCCTGACGACGCTGACGGGCACCGGCCGCAACGCCACCCCGCTTTCCCAGGTGGAGGTGGCAAAAGTCGCCGAGTACGCCTGCCAGCAGGCCGAGATGCTGCTTCGCGTGCGCCCCGAACTGGAGGCTCAGCTCCACGAACGCGGGCAGTGGCCGCTCTTCACGGAGATGGAACTGCCGCTGGTGCCAGTCCTCTTTCGCATGGAGCGCGAAGGGATTGCGCTCGATATCGCCGTCCTGCGCGACATGGCACGCCAGATGTCGGGCGAGATAGAGCGCGCCGAGCGTGAAATATACGACCTCGTCGGACACGAGTTCAACATCGGCAGCCCGCAGCAGCTCAGCGATATTCTCTTCAAGGAACTCGGCCTGCCCAAGGGCCGCAAGACCACGCAAGGCTACAGCACGGATCAGCGCGCGCTCGAATCCCTCCGCCCGGTCAGTCCGATCATCGACCTCATCTTCACCTATCGTGGCCTGACCAAGCTCAAGTCCACCTATCTCGATGCCCTCCCCACGACCGTGGCCGACGATGGGCGCATCCATACCGATTTCCAGCAGACGGTCGCCGCCACCGGCCGGCTCAGCAGTAACAACCCGAACCTCCAGAACATCCCGGTGCGGACGGACGAGGGCGCCCTCATCCGGCGCGCGTTCGTGGCCCAACGATTCGCGGACGCCTGGTTCGTCGCCGCCGACTACTCGCAGATCGAGCTCCGCGTGCTCGCGCATATTTCCGGCGACCGCGGCCTCATCGAGGCATTCCTCGCCGACCAGGACATCCACCGCGCGACAGCGGCGAAGGTCTACAACGTGGAGCCGGCCGATGTCACCCGCCAGATGCGCGATACGGCCAAGATGGTGAACTTCGGTATCGCCTACGGTATGGGCGAATTCGGCCTCGCCAGCCGCACGGGCATGTCCCGCCAGGAGGCCGACGCCTTCATCCAGTCCTACTTCGGCAGCTTCCCGGGCATCCTCGATTGGCAGCAGGCGACGCTTGCATCGACGCGCGAAAAAGGCTACGGCGAGACACTTTACGGCCGCCGCCGCTACCTCCCCGCGATCCACAGCAGCAACTTCCAGGTGCGCGCCTCCGCCGAACGCGAAGCTATCAACATGCCCATCCAGGGGACCGCCGCCGACATCATCAAGGTCGCGATGATTAAGGTAGACGCTGAACTCACCGCACGCGGGCTCGAAAGCAAGATGCTGCTCCAGGTCCACGACGAACTTATCTTCGAATGCCCCGCCAGCGAAGTCGATGCCATCCGCGAACTCTCGCAGCGGCTTATGCCCGCCAGCCTCGACCTCGCCGTCCCGTTGAAGGTGGACGTGAAAAAGGGCAGAAACTGGGGCGAGATGACCCCGCTTGGGTAAGCCCCGCCCTGCGCCGTCTTTCGCTTTGGACGAACGGTCGTTGCCACGTTTGGCTTATGCTGTAAGAATGCCCGCCCAAAGGCATCCAGGGGCGGCCGAGGCGCCGCGTAAGGTGGTTGCCCATGTGCGATACTCTCCGGCGGCGGATCGCGAATACGTTCGCAACGTCAACCCGCTACGATCCGGCCCACTGGCGTGGGGATTCGGGCACTGGCCCGCGACCTGAACTCTCCGCCGAGGTGAACTGACCATGGGAACAAGGAACAGAATCGCCGCCCTCCCCGACCTTGTCGTGACTCCGGAGGAGGAGGCTCGTCCGGCCCTCGCCGCCGCCGTAAACAGCTTCTTCAAAGCCAGCGCCCTCATGGACCCGTTTCGCCTCCGCATGTGGGACGCCGAAGGTCTCACGGTCACACAGCTCCGCCTCCTCAACTGGCTCGCCGAAGATGAAGGCCTGAGCAATGCTGACCTCGCCGAACGGCTCTATGTGACGCGGCCGTCTGTTTCGGCCCTGCTCGATCGCCTTGAGCGGGGCGGGTTCATTCGCCGCGAAATCTCCCCGAGCGACCGCCGTGGAATCTGTATCTGGCTGGAGGAGCGAGGGCGCAACGCCGTCAGCGCCATGCGCCAGGAAGGCCACTCCTACACCGCAAGGCTGCTCGAATCCCTGTCCGACCCGGAACTGGCCACACTGGCCGAGGGCCTCACGAGAATGGTGGACGCTGGCCGCGATCGGCGTATGCGCGACCTCCAGGCTGAAAAGGCCGCCGCCGGATAGATCTTTTTGTGTCACCGGTGACAGATTCGTCGCGCAGCCGCACGAGTCTGCGCCCGCAACCCACCGTGTCGAAGTTCAACGCATGGACATTCGGCGACGGCTGGCCCTCCTCGCGCTGTTCGCGGTCGCGATCTCCTCGCTGCTTTGGTCGGCCAGTGGCGCGCCGGCCGCAGGGGCGGCGGTTCTCCCCTGGAACGTCGCCTCAGAGAGCTATTACCGCCTTGATGTGCCCGCCGGCGCCATGGCGGTCTCGGTCGATGCCACCTTCCAAAACGCTGTAACCAACGCTGACCTGAAAGCGGTGAACCTCTGGGCCATGCCTCGCGCCCAGGATGTACAGGTAACCCAGGATGGCGCCGTCCTCGAAACGAAGCTCCTGCCAATCAACGACGTGAACGGCGCCCCGACACGTATCATCGCGACCCTTGCGGCCCCGCTGAAACCGAACACCAGGACGAAGCTCCAGATGACCTACGCCGTCCCGGCGCAAACGTCGGAACTTGTCCGCATTGAGGCGGGCGCGACCGAAGCCCGCTTCGTTAGCCAGGGAGCCGGCTCGTTTACGTTTATCGATGTCCCGATAAGCGGCGATAACTTTTTCGAACCCGGCTGCCTTCGCACGGCGGAACAGCCCAAGGATGTCGCCGCCGCCGGATTCGAACGCTGGGTCTGCGGCGAAGCCACGCTCATCGCGATTGGCACCGAGAACAAGGACCTTCAGGCCAAATGTGCGCGCGCCGACGACAGCTGCCGCCAGCGCTACGACGAAAGCCCGTTCGCCGCCTTCGCCCAATCTATTACCGACACGACCAAGCGGGGGAGGCTGGAAGCAGATATCCCCCTGGCGCGGGGCAACGTGAAGCTGCGGCTCCTCTACTTCCGCACCGATGAGGCGTGGGCTCAACGCCAGTTCGCAGCGGCGAAGGCCGCCTTACCGAAACTCGAAGAAGCGTTCGGCTTCCCCTACCCGCGCGATACGGTGCAGCTCCGGGAGTCGCATTTCCTGGAGAACATCGGCGCCCTCGGTATCGCCTTCACCGAAGACGGAGACATGCTCATTTCGAACGTCGAGCTGCCCGGCCTCTCCGCTGAAGAGGTAACCGTCCACGAACTCGCGCACCAGTGGGCCGGCCGCAACCTCGAGACTTCGTGGCTCTGGGAAGGACTCGCCGAATACGGCATGCGCACGGTCGCGCCCTCCCTCAACATCCGGCCCTATGATCGCAAGTGGGAGTCCTTTGGCTTCAAGGACTTGCTCGGAAATTGGTTCAACGGCTCCCCGGTGAGAAACCCGGACTACTGGTACGGCAAAGCCGGGGCGTTCTGGTTCGAGTACCAGAAGACGATCGGCGGCCAGGTCAACATGACCCGCGTCCTCGCCCTGATGGACGACGACCCCAAGAAATGGCCGCTCGGCGGGCGCTGGTTCATGGACCGCGGTGAGGACGTGAGCGGCGTCAACCTCGACGACCTCTACTTGAAATGGGTATGGACCCCGGACACGGCCAAGTCGTTGCTCGAGGAACGCCGGGCCGCGCGCGAACTCGCCAAGACGCTCTACGCCCGCGCCCTCACGTTCGACCTCATCGGGCAGCCGGCCGATATCCAGGCGAACCTCGACGGCTGGGAGTTCCGGGCCATCAGCGCCCAGGTGGGCAAGGCCAACGAAGTGTTGGACAACTACCAGCGCGTTCTGGAGTACGGGCAGAAGAACGCGCTGCCCCAGAGCGACGCCGTCGCGAAGGTCTGGGCCACGAACACCACGACGCAGACCGCCGCGCTCATCGCCGCCCAGCGGAACGCCATCGATGGCATCACCTCGG
Organism: Chloroflexota bacterium; assembly: GCA_025350285.1. Classification (GTDB taxonomy): domain Bacteria; phylum Chloroflexota; class Dehalococcoidia; order Tepidiformales; family Tepidiformaceae; genus JANXYE01. The sequence continues at coordinate 12,705 of JANXYE010000072.1, read as the reverse complement.
CCGCCGCCAGGCTAAAAGGCGCGCCGCCAGACTCGCCTTCACTGAAACAGCTGGATGAGGCCCGGGCGAAGTACGCCGCCGGCGATATTGCCGAAGCCAAGCGGCTGGCAGGCAGTGCCACGACGACCGCCTTCAACCAGCAGGCCGCCACCAAGATGCTGGAACTCGCGAGGGCGGAACACGCGTCGTTCTCGGCGTCCTTCTTTGGACGTATCGGCCTCATGTTCCAGGACCCGGCCGCCGACCTGGCGGCCGCCGAAACGTCCTACGCCGGTGGCGACTACGCGGCCGCCTTCAAACAATCACGCGCCGCCCTCGATGCCTGGAACAACGCCGACGCCAGCGGGCTGAAGCGCCTGGCCGCACTCGCCGGGCTTATGAGCGTGCTCACCGTCGGTGCATGGTGGCTCATCCGCAAGCTCGACCTCGGCGGCGGCTCGCCATCTGGCCGCAGCCCCGTCGCGCGCGGCCCCGGACACGCCCTGCCATCCGCCGACGACCGCCGCGGCACCTGGCGCGATTGGGAAAACACGAAGTAGCACCGGTCCATTCCAGTGCGCTGGGCGCTGCCTTGCTACCCCCCGAACGCTTCCGCCACTCCGAGCGCAACCTGCTGGGCCGCGAACCGTTCGACATCGTGGCTGAGCACGAGCAGATCGTGTTTCTCGCCCTGGCGATCCTTCACGTGGTCGCGCAAGAGTGCCTCCGGACGGAAGCCAAGGCCCTGGAAGGCGGCGATTGCGCCCTTCTGGTCGAGCGTCATCTGGGCCATCATCTTCTCCTTACCGAGCCCGAGCGCGTAGGAGAACGCCTCCTGCGTGAGCAGCCGCCCAAGCCCCTTGCCGCGCATCGATTCGTCGATCATCACGCGCAGCTCGGCCACGTGCGCGGACCACGCCATCGGGCTCTGGTGGATGGCCGCGTATCCGACGACCTTCCCGCTCTGCTGCGCGAGTAACGTGTCGATGTTCGGGTTCGCCAGCCATTCGTGGACGTTCTCTTCGTTCGTGATGTCCCGCGCCAGGAAGAGCAAGTCGTGTTCCGGCAGCGACCTCGCGAACGCGAGGACGAGGGGGACATCCTTTGCGGTCGCCCGCCGTAAGGTGATTTCGAGTGAGCCGAGGCTCACCGTGCGCGGGTAGGTGTGGGTTCCGTTTTCGTTCATAGTGAGCGCTCCGCGAGCCAGGAATCGAGTTGAGGCCAGAGCCGGTAGATGGCGTTGCCGCCCGCTACCAAACTCACGTGTCCGCCCTTGAGCATGATCTCCCGCTTGTCTTCCGCACCGACGAGCTTGACCAGGTCCTTCGCCGCATCATACGGCACGATGTGGTCGTGTTCGGCCACCACATGGAGGAACGGCGCCTTGATGTCCGAGAGCCGGACGGGCCGCCCGCCAACTTCCATCGTGCCCTTGAATAGCTTGTTCTCCCACATGAATTCCTTCGTATTCTGCCGGAAGCATTCGCCCGGGAATGGGATTTGATCAGCGCCCCAGCGGTCCATCATCCGGTACGACTTCACGAACTCATCGTTCCACATGTTGTCCCAGAGGCGCACCTGCCCGGCAACCCGCGAGGCCGGCCGGAGCATGTCGAACGATGCGTACATCATCTCCGGTGGGACGTTGCCGAGCGTGTCCACAATCCGGTCCACATCGAAGTAGCGCCGGTCGCTCCATTGCTTCATGAGCGACATTCCGTCGCTGTTCACGGGCGTCGCGAAACAGGCCAGGTTCTTCAGTGGCCCATCCGGGTGGAGCGCGCCGTACATCACCGAAAGGACACCGCCCATGCAGTAGCCGGCGATAGAGACATCCTCTTCGCCGGAATCGCCCTGGACTTTTGTAATGCATTCCGGGATGAAATCCAGCACGTAGTCTTCGAAGCGAAGGACGTGGTCCTGGGCGCGCGGCACGCCCCAGTCGATCATATAAACGTCGAAGCCCCTCTTCAACAAAAACTCCACAAGGCTCTGGCCGGGCGTCAGATCCAGGATGTACGGCTTACTTACGAGCGACATAATGAGTAGAACGGGCACACGGTAAATCTCGTCGCTGAGCGGCCGGTAGTGATAGAGCCTCAGGGTGCCCCGGCTGTAAATCACGTCTTTCGGCGTCAGCCCAACGCCCGGGTCGCCCGTCGAGATGTACTCCAGCCCTTTGACGGCGCGCGAAAGGGCGCGGTCAACCTCTTGGCGCACGCGAGATTCGACACTCGCTTCGGAAGGGGGAGCGCTGGCCATACCTTGCCTCCCGCGGCGGGTCGAGTCTGGCCGGCCGCTTCGCGCATCATTGTGGACGCGCGCCCCCGAACCGCCAAGAGCACGTGGTGACGAGTAGCTGAGCCGTTGCCGGCCTCTCTCAATCAGAACTCGGCGGCCGCTTGGTGCGCGGTGGCCGGGGGACCGCCACGGACTCGGCCGCCTTCGCGGGAGTGGCCGGCACCGGCCGAATGGCCTGCACCCCGTCTTCGATCGAACCAAGCCGGGACTCGATCTCAGACAGCCGAGTCCCGAGCGAGAGCACATCGGTCCGCGTCGGCACGTTGAGGGCCGTGAAGTAACGCCCCATCACCTCGTTCATGTTTTTCTGCATGCCGAGGTAGACATCCATCATCCGGCCCATCGCCTGCCCGAACTCGTCGGTCGACATCGCCTGGTTGAGGAAGCTGTTCCATTGCCGCTCGGAACTTGAAAGCCAGTCGCGCCACATCGCGAACGGGTCGGGCGTTGAATCAGGCATCGGGGGCTTCCTCCATCTCGGTTGGGCGGACGACGCCGCCGCGGGTGAACATGTCCCAGTCCGTCATCGCCTTCTGGATGACGTTCTGGTAATTCTGCAACGCCGTGATCCAGCCGGAAAGGAAAAGGTCCCCGGTTTGAGTCAGGCTGTACATCCGCCGTGCTGGGCCACTTTCAGACGTGTCCCAGAATGAACTCACGAAGCCCGATTTTTCGAGCTGGCGCAAGGTGCGGTACACCGTGCCGCTATCGCACTCGGGCATCCCCGAATCGGCCAGGCGTTGGGTCAGTTGGTAGCCGTACGCGTTCCAGTTCTTGAGGAACGCGAGCAGGCTGGTCGACAATAATTCGCCGTGGAGCCGTGGCTTCATCTCTCGCCTGTCTCTGATCGCCGCCTCTGGCATCTCTCCACCTCTTATCTGCATTATGCACTTAACCTCGGGTCGCGGCAAGATGCAAAATGTTGACACGGAGCGCAGCTATGTGTAACTTGCATGTATCGGCGGCGCCCAGACCGGGGGCCGCGAACGAAAGGAACCCTTCCCCCATGGCAGTCACCGAACCCGTCCAGAAATACTTCGATGCGCTCCTCGCTTCGTACGATGTCCTCGTCGATGCCGTCACAAAGGCCAACGAACGCGGTACCAAGCTTACCGAGCAGTTCGCCCTGGATGTCGTGAAGGGCCAGCGCGAGGCCATCGAACTCGGCCGCAAGTTCGCCGGCGACCCGTCGGATGTGGGCCAGGCCTATGCCGCCGTGCTCGAGACGGCCACCGCCGCCCAGGGCCGCGCCCTCAACTTCGCCCAGGCCGCCTACCAGGAAGCCCTCGCCGCCGGCACCGATGCCCGCGAGACGGTCGAGAAGCTCGTCCAGGTCAACAGCGAGACCACCAAGGCCGCCGTTGAAGCGGCTCGCGCCTTCGCCAGTTCGAACCCGTGGGCGGAAGCCATGACGCGCGGCTTTGAAGCCTTCACCCCGGCCGCCAGCGCCCGCCCGGCCAGCGCCCGCAAGGAAAAGGTCACCGCCTAGTTCACGCCGGTCTGAGCGGATGCGAAACGGCCAGTCCTTCCCACCTCGGAAGCACTGGCCGTTTCTCGTTGTGTACGGGTCCTCGCGCTCAGTCGCCCGCTCGGCCGATAGACGCAAGCCGACGCGCCAAAGCGCGGTAAACGCCCGGGTGGAAGGCCATGCCCACGTGCGTCGAATCGACCTCGTCGTTCAGGCTGTCGTCCTCTTCCATGCATTCCTTCCAGTCCACCACGCCATCGTGCTTGGAAAAAATGGCGAAGTGCGGCACCCTGAACGCCTCCGGGGCGAGCATGTTCTTCACGAACGTGCAGGTGCAGTGCCCGCTAAAGCACGAAGGCTTGATGTTCGAACCGGCCCCGCCGCGTCGTGAACCACGCCTAATTGCTTCCACCGCGGAAAGAATCATCGGGTGAGCGCGCACCGAATCGCGAATCGGCGACCCCATTGAGATGACCCCCGCGACGTGCTCCGGGTACTCGAGGGCGACGGTCCGCGCAAGCATACCGCCGAGGCTGTGGCCGATGAGTCGCACCTTCTGCCCCGTCTCCTCGTGCGCCAGCTTGACCGTGTGCAGAAGCACGTTCGCCAGGTGGTCCGGGCAGTCCGCATTCTGGCCGATGTTCGAAAAGTAGGGCCGGTAGCCCATCCGCGCGAGCCACGAGTAGAGCTCGATGAGGTAGGTGTCCGATCCAAGGAAGCCCGGAACCACGACTACCGGTTCCCCGCGGCCGTGGGGAAGCCCGCAACCCACCCACGTGGGCGAGAGATGCAGCGATAGCCAGTCCCATCCGGCGAAGACTTCCCGCCACATCGGCGTGTTCGCGGGCCCGACCGATGGGTCCTGCGAAAACGGATCGCCCGCGGCGCTCATCGCCGAACGTGAGAAATCGGCCATCCCGTGCCTCCAGAAGCCCCTGAAACGAGCCTTCACTCACTCTTGACCAGTGTCCCTACAACGCAATTACAGTCCAACTCAGGACAACTGGCAAAGGTTGCGGTTCCATACAGGAAAAGTCGTCAAAATCTTGCCCGTCGCCACTTGCGCCCTCAGTTTTGGGCTAAGATTCACCGGTCAACCAGTGAGGTGACCCATGAGCAGCCCGCAGCTTCGACGACGTCTGACATCCGCCGACGCCAGCTTCCTCTACTCCGAGAAGCCTTCGGCCGCGCTCCACATCGGCTCCACGTCGCTGCTGGATGGAACCATCTCGCGTGACGAACTCATCAAGCATATGCGCACGCGCATCCACCTGGTCCCGCGCTATCGCGAGATCGCCGTGTTCGATCAGTTCAACGTCGCCCACCCGGCCTGGGAGCCAGACCCCAACTTCGACATCGACCGCCACGTGGTCGAAGTCCGCCTGCCCGATGGCGCAACTGAGGCGGACCTCCTCCAGCACATCGCCAACATGTCCGCTCCGATGCTCCCGCGCGATCGCCCGCTCTGGAAGATGGTTCTCACCCAGAACCTCCCCGGCAGCGGTAACTCGGCCGTCACTTCGCTCGTCCACCACTGCATGGTCGATGGCGTGTCCGGCGTGGAGCTTCTTCAGGCGATCACGGACCTCGAACGTGACGCCCCGGCGCTCGATGTTCGGCCGTTTGAGCGCCCAGATCCGGCTGATCCTACGGAACGTTCGCGCGCGGCCATGGCCGAAGCGTTCGACCAGTCGCTCGCGCAGGCTTCCGAGAACTTCAAGCGTTGGCTCAACCCCCAGCGCCAGATGGACGAGTTTCAGACGATCAGCAAGGCGCTCGCTTCGGCCGCGCCGGTGATGACCACCGCCGCTCCTTCCACGCCCTGGAACCAACCAGTGGGGCCGAAGCGCAGCCACGCCGTGGTCGCTACGCAGATGGCGGACTTTCGTGGCATCCGCTCGATGCTCGGCGGGACGCTGAACGACGTCGTCCTCACAACCCTCGCGGGAGGGCTCGGGCGCTACCTCCGTGCCCATGGCCGCGATACGAGCGGCGTTGAGCTGCGGGCGATGGTCCCGGTGAACGTCCGCGGCTCTTCCGACCAGACGGCGCTCGGGAACCAGGTCTCGATGTACCTCGCGCCCCTCCCGGTCGGGATCGTCGATTCGCGCGAACGCCACAAGGTAGTCACCGCCCGCATGAACGGCCTCAAAGAAGCTGGACAGGCCAGCGGCTTCGCCATGCTCACGCGCCTGACTGAGTCCGTCCCGGCGGGCCTCCAGGCCTTCGCTGGCTTGATGGCGCCTTCCGTGCAGCCGCTGTTCAACATCGTCTGCACGAATGTCCCCGGCCCCCAGGTGCCGCTCTACCTTGCCGGGCGGCGGTTCGAGACGCTCTGGCCCCTGGTCCCGCTCTCCATGGGCCTCGGCATGGGCTGCGCCCTCACCAGCTACAACGGCACGCTCTTCTGGGGCCTCCAGGCGGACCCCGCGCTCGTGCCCGATATCGATCTCGTCGCCCAGTCCATCCAGGCCGCCTTCGACGACATCAAGCAGGAAGCGCTCGTCGCGGCCGCCGAGAGCCAGCCACCACCGCCGCCCGCCGCCAGCGCCCGCCCCCAGCGCGAGCCCGTAGCCGCCCGGTAGCGGTGCCGCTACCGGCTCGGCTCTACCGATGCTCGGGGGGCCCCCTGCCCAAACGCCCGTAGCACGGTCCGCCTACGCCCGAAGTTCCGAACTCCCACTCAGTACCGCGCGCGACAGCAAGCGGCGGTTGCGAGCCCGACACGCCCGGCGCCCGCTCCTATGCCCAGAGTTCGGAACTCCCCTTCATGAACCGCGGCAGCATCCGCATCGCCGAGACCTGCCTCCCTTCGCCAGCGGTCGCTGTCGTTTCGAACCAGAAGAACTCCGTCTTCGGGCTCTGGCCGACCGCCAGGATCTTTAACGCGGCCGCGCGAGCAGCAAACCTGCATTGCTTTCGCACTCAGCTTCCCGCGCGCCCAAATGCCTGCTACACGCGAAACGGATGTGGCCCGAACTCCGCTTCGTAATAGGCCGAGACGTGCGTCCCCGGCCGCACGATATGGTCGACCGCCTTCATGTCCGCGGGCGTGATCTCGACGTCCACAGCCTTGAGGTTGTCCACGAGCTGGTCCATTGTGCGGGGCCCGATGATCGGGCTGGTGATCCCTGGCTGGGACATGCACCAGGCCAGTGCGAACTGCGAGAGCGTGACGCCTTTCTCTTTCGCCAGTTCTTCCAGCGGCTCGACGGCGTCGTACATCGCGTCGCTCATCCGCCGGCGCATCGCGGGGTTGTTCGCATAGGCCGCCCAGCGCGAATCCTCTGGCGGCTCCTGGCCGCGGCGGTACTTCCCGGTCAGCATGCCGCCAGCCAGCGGGCTCCAGGGGATAACGCCGAACCCGTAGGTTTGCGCCATCGGGACTAATTCGCGCTCGATCCGCCGATCCAGCAGGTGATACGGCGGCTGTTCGCAGACGAATCGGTTGAGGTTGTACTCCTTCGAAACCCAGAGCGACTCAACGAGCTGCCAGGCCGCGTAAGTCGATGTACCGATGTAGCGCACCTTGCCCGAGCGGACGAGATCGTCCAGGGCGCGCAGCGTCTCATCGATTGGGATCCCGGGCTCCGGGCGGTGAATCTGATAGAGGTCGATGTAGTCCGTTTGGAGCCGCCGCAGGCTCTGTTCGCACTGTTCGATGATGTGCCGGCGGCTGTTGCCCAGTTGGTTCGGGCCCTCGCCCATCTTCCCGTGCACTTTCGTCGCCAGGACAACTTCGTGGCGCCTGCCGTTCCGCTTCAGGGCCTCGCCCGTCACTTCTTCACTGCGCCCGATCGAATAGACGTTCGCCGTATCGAGAAAGTTGATTCCCGCGTCGAGCGAGCGGTCGATGATGTCGTACGAATCGCCGGGCGCCGTCTTCCCGCCAAACATCATGCATCCGAGCGTGAGGCTCGAAACCTTGACCCCGGTACGCCCCAGCGGGCGGATTTCCATCGCCATCGCGGCTACTCCTGAATTGAACTGAATGCCCGTGAGTGTACTGAGCGAACGCTCGCGGCGCACCCGCTCGCCGCGGCCGCTATCCCAGTTCTTCGGCGAGGATTTCGCCCGGATGTGTTGTTCGAATCGGCCGGAGAAGCTCAGTCGCCAGAGTGATTCAACTCCTTGCCCCCAGCGCCCGGCTGATCACGATCCGCTGCACATCGCTCGTCCCCTCGTAAATCTGGCAGACGCGCACGTCCCGATAGATGCGCTCCACCGGGAAGTCGGACACATAGCCGTACCCGCCGTGCACCTGAATGGCGTCCGAGCAAACGCCTTCCGCCATCTCGCTCGCGAACAGCTTGGCCATGCTCGCCTCCTTCAGGCACGGTTCGCCGGCGTCCTTCAGGGCCGCGGCGTTGTGGACGAGGCCGCGCGCCGCTTCGAGTTGCGTTGCCATGTCGGCCAGCCTGAACGCCACGGCCTGGTGTTCGATGATCGGCTTCCCGAAAGTCTCCCGCTCGCCGGCGTAGCTCAGCGCGCATTCGAAGGCGGAGCGCGCCATCCCAACGGCCTGTGCGCCAATGCCGATCCGCCCGGACTCCAGGTTCGCGAGCCCAATCCGGTAACCATCTCCTCGGCCTCCCAGCATCAGCTCCGGCCCAACGGCCACGTTATCGAACGCGAGCTGGCAGGTGTCGCTGCTCCGCTGTCCGAGCTTCGATTCAACGTGCGCCACCTGGTACCCGGGTGCGTCCGTCGGCACGATGAAGCACGACATTCCTCTTCGCCCAAGGTCCGGGTCCGTCACGGCGAACACCAGTGCGCAGCCCGCAATCGAGCCGGAGGTGATGAACTGCTTCGTCCCGTTGATGACGAAACGGTCGCCCTCGTCACGTGCCCGAGTTTGGACCGCGCCCGCATCCGACCCCGCCTGCGGCTCCGTCAGCGCGAACGCGCCGATCATCTGACCTCGCGCTAGCGGCTGGAGGAACCGCGCCTTCTGGTCCGCGGTCCCATAGGCCTGGATGGCCGCACAAACGGGCGAGTTGTTCACGGACATGATCGTTGAGATAGCGCCATCACCAGCCGCGATCTCTTCGATGGCCAGGACATACGAGAGGAAGTCCGTACCCGAGCCGTCCCACTCCTCCGGCACGCACATCCCGAGCAGCCCGAGTTTCCCCATTTCCGCGAGCAGCTCCAGCGGCGGCTCGCCTCGGCGGTCGCGCTCGCCGGCGCCGGGCCAGAGCCGTTCGCGCGCGAAGGAGCGCGCCATGTCGCGGACCAGACGCTGGGCCTCGTTGAGAATCACGAACGTAGCATAGAGCGAACTTGTCCCGTGGCGCGGCCAGGTTCGCTAGCGCGGCTGCGTTGCGGATCACCCGCTGCCCAGGTTACTCGCCACTCGGATACCCATCAGTAGAGAATACACGTGCCGCAACCATCCTGGACCGCCGTACACGCCACCAATCTGGAGGATCCCATGACCGAACTCACCATCCCCGAAGGCTCAGGTGACGTGATCCTCAGTTACGTCCGGCGCAAGTCGGCCGAGTGGACGACCGCCCAGCTCGTCCAGCGAGTCCAGGAGGGCGTGGCCCGCCTCGAAGCCGCCGCCCGCGCCGTTCCCGCCGCCCACCTGACGCTCACCCCGCCGGGCGAAGAGTGGTCGCCGCTCTTCTGCCTTCAGCACGTCATCGACATCAACCGGGGCACAGCCAGCCGTTGCCGAGGCGTCGCCGCCACCGGGACTCTCCCCGCGGCTCCCCCGCCCCCGGTTCCCGCCGACCGTGACCAGGCCCTCCTCGAACACGCGACCTACCTTGACAGCGTTTCCGATCTCGTCATGGAGTTGCCCGCGCGTCACTTCCTCGAAATCACCTGGCCGCACCCGTTCCTCGGCGCGCTCAACTGGCGCGAATGGTTCCTCACGATCCGCGTCCACTGCCTCGCCCACGCGGACCAGATAGAAGCTATGACCCGGGCACTCGCGGAGTGACGCACCAACCCGCTAGAATCTTCGGACAGGTGGCCAGTTTTTCGACCGTTCGGCCAGCCACCGCCTGAGGAGCCCTTATGCCTACCGCGATCATCGAGAGGACCGACATTCCGCTCATGCCGATTGGCGAGGCCTACGATATGGGCCGCGCGCCCGATGGCAAGCCGCTTTTTGACCCGCGCATCTTCGATTCGCGGGAATTCGCCCGAAACCCCTACCCCTACTACCGAATCCTCCGGGACCACTACCCCGTTTATCACGATAAGCTACATAACTGCTTCTACCTTACCCGTTACGATGACATAACCACGGCGTACATGGACGACGAGGGCTTCAACACCATCCCGAAAGGCGCCTCCAACCCGGTTCTGGGCAACACGCAGCTCGAACTGAGCGGCGTCGAGCACCGTCGCCGCCGCAACCTCTATGGCCAGCACCTCGTCGGTAACTCGTTGAACGCCCGCATCCCAGCGATTGAGCGTCTTGCGAGCGAGATGATCATCCGCTTCTCCGGCTCCGGCGCGGATGAGATGGCTACAGAAAACACCGCGGGACGTCGCACCGTCGAACTCGGCAAAGCGTTCGCCAACGAGTTTCCCATCCGCGTCGTCTGCCAGGTGCTCGGCTTCCCCGAAGAAGCGCAGGACAAGTTCTTCTACTGGTACTACTCGATGATGACCGGTCTCGGCGGCTCGGAGACCGCTCGCCAGGGCCTTGAGGCGCGGCAGGACTTGGAAGACTACGTTGCCGGCCTCGTCGTCGAACGCCGGGCCAACCCCACCTTCCTCTGCGACAACGATGGCAACAGCATGGGCGAGGACATCATCTCGAAGCTCAGCCGCACCCAGATCGACGGCGACTGGCTCTCGGTCGAAGAAGTCACGTCGAACATCGCGCTCATCGTCGGCGGCGGGGGCGAGACGACGCGCGGCGCGATCCTCAACATGTGGTACTTGTTGCTCTCGCACCCGGAGCAGTTCGCGGCGGTGCGGGCCGACCCTTCACTCTTCCAGCAGGCGATCCACGAAACGCTCCGCCACTCGTCCTCGATTGGTGGCCAGCCGCGCCATACGAGCTACGACATCACGATGCGGGGCGTAACCATCCCTGGCGGGTCGCTCGTGAACTGCGTGGACTTCTCCGCGAACCACGACGACCGCGTCTTCAAAGAGCCCGAACGGTTCGACATCTTCCGCGACGACCTCTACACAGGGAAGCTCATTCGCAACGGCTACGACGCTGAGGGCAAGCACAGCCACATGGCCTTCGGCGTTGGCCCGCATCTCTGTCCGGGCGCCTGGATCTCGCTGCAAGAGTCCATTCTTGGCTCAGAAGTGCTGCTCAAGCACCTGAAGAATACTCGGATGAACCTCGATCGCATGCCGAAGGACATCAATGGGGTGACCCTCGCGCCTATCGGCGGCGGGGCGATCCGGGAACTCTGGATCGATTTCGACGCCTAGGCCGGCGCGGAGTGGGGTGATGATGGCGACCAAGACCGAACTGATGCAGCTTCCCGGCACCGCTCCGGGCCGCAACGGCGTCGAGATCCGCGCCAGCCTCGGCGGTCGCGGCGGCTTTTACCGCTCCTACGAGGTCTATCAGCGGCAGCGCGTCAAGGAATCCACCTATCTGATCAACGCCCGCGTGTTCTTGAAGCCGGAATTCCTGCGTGACCCGTACCCCGCGCTGAAGCTCATGCGCGAAAACTACCCGTTCTACCGGGACTGGGTAGGGAACTGCGATTGGGTCACCCTGTACAACGACGTCACCTCCATCTTTGTGGATGACGCCAACTTCGAGACCCGCGCGAAGGCGTGGTTCTATGGCATGCCCGGTTTCGGCCGCGATCTCCGCGAAGAACTCCCGGTGCTCTGGGCCTTCGCTAGCGGCATCGATCGGCACGTCGTCCCGATTGCTGAAGAACTCATCGCGGGGTTGAAGCGCGCGGGCGCCCCCGACCTCGCCACAGGCGTTTTCGACCGTCTCGATACGTACCTGCTGGCGGCGGTGCTCGGCCTGCCCCGCGACGATTGGGACACGTTCGCCCGGCGCTACCGGGCCATGATGGAAGGCTGGCACTGGCATCCGTCGCGCGAACAGGATGGCAAGGACGCTATCGCCCGGCTATCCACCTATTTCGCGCCGCTGCTCGATGCACGGCGGGCCGTCCCCCGCGATGACCTCCTCTCGGCCCTTGCCTCAGGCGAACTCGAATCTGGGCCCGCGACCGCCGAAGATGTGGTCGCGACCCTCCTCGAAGGCGACGGCGACACGCTCCGTGGCTCGTTGATCAACATGTGGGGATTGCTGCTCTCAAACCCGGAGCAGCTCGCGGACATCCGCGGCGACCCGTCGCTCGCGAAACGGGCCTGGCAGGAGGGGCTCCGCCATACGACGCCTGTACTCACGGCGAAACGCTTCGCGCGCCAGGAAGTGGAACGCTTCGGTCGCCTGATCCCAGAAGGCGGCTTGGTCGTCTGTTCCGGCGCCTCCGGAAACCGGGACGCGGCGATCTTCGACGACCCGGATCGCTTCGACGTGCGCCGCAAGGACCTCTGCTACCGCGAGCCTCGCGGGCAGTACCGCGCCGATGGGCTCCCCGCCGGCATCGCCTTCGGACCTGGCCGTCCCTCGCGCTATCCGGCCGTCCCAGAGGATCGCCCTCGCTCGCTCTACGCGATTACGCGTGATGCAGCCGTTGCGGTTTCGAACCTGATTCTTGCGGAGCTGCCCGGCCTCGGCCTCGCGGGCGCCGAACGGCCCGAGCCGTTCTGCCGCTGGCCAGGCGACCTCCACCTTTATCGCGAACTGCCCGTCACGTTCTAATCACCGGGGCCACCGCCTCGAAGGAGTCACCGCATGCTGCTCGAAGGGAAAGTTGGAATCGTCACCGGTTCAGCCATCGGCATCGGCCGCGCTATCGCGGTCTCATTCGCGGAAGAGGGCGCCGACGTGGCCCTGCTCGACATCGACTCCGCGAACAACGCCGAGACGGCGGCCCTCG
>JANXYE010000071.1 GCA_025350285.1 Chloroflexota bacterium | reverse complement strand
GCATCGAGCGCTGATCCGGAACGTCCTCGCCGTCGAGAACGATCTCGTGATCATCTCCGCCCAGGATCTGCTCGGTCTCGGCAGCGAGGCGCGGATGAACCGGCCCGGCACGGTCGACGGCAACAACTGGACCTGGAAGCTCGAACGGCCGTTGAGCGGCGAACAGGCGGAGTGGCTCGCGGAGTTGACGGTCGCCAGCCGCCGGGGAACTGAATCGCCCCGGGTTTCGTCTGCAACTGGAACCGGCTGCGCGGAATGCCGTTGTGCTTGGCGCAGGCGATTGCATGAGCACTAAGGAAGCGTCGATGAATTAGTTCGGAGGTGTTGGGTTGGTTGTGTAGAACTGTGGCTCGTGATCGATGAGCTTGCTATCGGGGAGCGTTTCAGGGCGATGGCCGGTGAGTTGAACGAGCGCCAGCGGCGGTTGGCGGTGGCTGCTGAGGCGCGTTCTCAGGGGCGGGGTGGGATCGCGGCGACGGCACGTGCGACGGGAGTCCATGAGGACACGATCCGGAGGGGGATCCGTGAGCTTGAGTCGGGGGAGCGGCTGCCGGCGGGCCGTGTGCGGAGGGTGGGCGCGGGTCGCAAGCCGCTGACCGAGACCGACCCGACGCTGCTTGCAGATCTGAGGGCGCTGGTGGAGGCAGATACGCGTGGCGATCCGGAGTCGCCGCTGTTGTGGACGGCCAAGGGTGTGCGCCCGCTTGCGGCCGCGCTCACAGAACAGGGCCACCGCGTCCATTTCGCGTCGGTCGCGAAGTTGTTGCGCGGCCTCGGCTACAGCCTGCAGGCCAACCGCAAAACCAAGGAGGGCGCCTCCCACGCCGACCGTGACGCCCAGTTTCGCCACATCAACGCCACGGTCGCCTCAGCGCTTGCTGCGGGGCAGCCCGCGATCAGCGTCGACACCAAAAAGAAGGAGCTCGTCGGAGACTTCAAAAACGGCGGCCGTGAGTGGCGCCCCAAGGGCAAGCCCGAACTCGTGCGCAGCCATGACTTCAAAGACAAGGAGCTTGGCAAGGCGATCCCCTACGGCATCTATGACCTGGCCAACGACGAGGGCTGGGTCAACGTCGGTGTCGACCACGACACCGCCCAGTTCGCGGTCGCCTCGATCCGCAGCTGGTGGCAGCAGCTGGGATCTCAGCGCTTCCCTGCCGCCACGACACTGACGATCACCGCCGACTGCGGCGGCTCAAACGGCAACCGCACGAGGCTGTGGAAGACCGAGCTGCAGCAGCTCGCCGACCAGACCGGACTCCGGATCTGCGTCTGCCACTTCCCGCCCGGGACGAGCAAGTGGAACAAGATCGAGCACCGCCTCTTCAGCTTCATCAGCCGCAACTGGCGCGCCAAACCGCTCCTCTCGCTGCAAGTCATCATCAACCTCATCGCCGCGACCAGCAGCCGCACCGGACTCGACGTCTACGCCCAACTCGACACACGCGAATACCCCGCCAAGATCCGCGTCAGCGACGCCGAAATCAACGCCGTCAACCTCACCGGCCACACCTTTCACCCCGAATGGAACTACACCATCAAACCACGAACCTAAACATCGACGCTTCCTTAGGAGAGCGCCTCATCGTCGAACGGATGCTTCGTAAAGATGATGGGCCCGTCCTTGGTGACGAGCAGGTTCTCCTCGAGACGAACCGTCTGCTCGAGCCCGGGGTGGCCCGCGAACGTTTCCGCTGCGAAGTACATGTTCTCCTGCAGCTCGACCGGGTAGTCGAGCGAGTAGGCGCGCGAGATCCACATGCCTTCGTAGAGGGAAAGGCCGATCGAGTGCGCGAACTGCTGCAGCGTGACGGTGCCGTACTCGTCGTCGGCGTATCTGGGTAGCTTCGCGGCGACGTCGGCCGTCGTGTTGCCCGCCTTCATCTGCTCGATGGCGCCATACATCGACTCGTAGCACTCCTTGTAGAGATCCTTCTCCTTTTCGGTCCAGCGGCCCCCGACTTTGAAGCAGCGGACGAAGTCGACGAAGTAGCCGCCAGGCCCTACCGCGTTCTGGTCGACGATCACGAGGTCGCCTTCGCGGATCACCTTGTCGGTGTGCCAGCGCCGGTAGGGACTGGTGTTGCCGCCCGAGGCAACGATGATGTCGTAGACGAAGTCGAAGCCGTGCTCGTAGAGATACTCGTTCACCTTCGCGGTGATGAACGATTCCTTGACGCCCGGCTTCAGCCACTCATGCTCGATCTTCCAGAACGAGGTGTCGCCGATCGCGGACGAGATCTTCAGGCACTCGAGCTCATCAGGAGTCTTTACGACCCGGGCACCCGACATCACCGGCCACGCGCTGACGGTCTTCATGCCGGCCCGCTCGAACGCAGCCGCCGCACTCGGATCAACCATGTCGATCCCGATCTGCTCCTTCTCGACGCCGTTCTCCTTCAGCACCTGCAGGATCGACTGCGCCATCTTGTCGGCCATCATCACCTCGGCGGTCTCCGACCACTTCCAGGTGATCGCGGGCCGGATCCGGCCCTCCAGCCAGGGAGCGTCGATCTTCGCGCACTCCAGATCCGAGCCGGCCGTCTCGAACAACACCGGCTCGCCACCACGGGGCAACACGCAATAGCGGATAAAGATGTTGTTCTTCCAGTTGCCCTGGAA
>JANXYE010000070.1 GCA_025350285.1 Chloroflexota bacterium | reverse complement strand
CGCCAACCGGCTCGCCCGCAAGCCGACGGAGAAGGATGGCCGCACATGTCCGAAAACCGCCAGATCTTGATCGCGTCGATACCGTCCGGCCCGCTCAGCCAGAGCGACTTCGAAGTTCGCACCGCGCCCGTCCCGGCGTATGGAGATGGAGAGGTGCTCTGCCGTACGCTCGCCCTGACGATCGGCGCAGGCCAGCGGGCGGGCCTGCAAGGAAGCGCGAGCTACGCGGGCGCGCCAAGGGCCGGGGTGGTGATGGGCGGCACCGGCGTCGCGGTGGTCGAAGAGTCCAATGCGCCTGAGATTCGCGCGGGAGACCTGGTCGTCGGGCCGACGGGTTGGCAGGAGTTCTCGGTGCACCCGGCGACGGCCTTGCGGCGCGTCGAGCCGGGACCCGACCCGGCGCTGCACCTGGGTGTCCTGGGTGCGAACGGATTGACCGCCTACTTTGGGCTCCTTGAGGTGGGCAAGCCTCGGCCGGGTGAGACGGTCGTGGTTTCTGCCGCCGCGGGTTCCGTCGGCCACATCGTGGGGCAGATAGCGAAGAAGCAGGGATGCCGGGTGGTCGGCGTTGCGGGCTCGGCGGAGAAGTGCGGCCTGCTCGTCGATGAACTCGGCTTCGATGCCGCGGTGAACTACAAGGACGCCGACTTTCGCGCCGCCTTCAAGGCCGCAACGCCGGACAGGATCGACGTCTATTTCGATAACACCGGCGGCGACATTCTCGAAAGCGCGCTGTTCCGGATGAACCTGCGTGGGCGCATTGTCTGCTGCGGCGTTGTTAGCCAGTACGACACAGCTCATCCCGCGCCGGGCCCGCGAGGAGTCCCTGGACTGCTCGTCAACAACCGGATCCGGATGGAGGGGTTCCTCGTCTTCGACTATCTCGAACGGTATGACGAAGCGCGAAGAGAGCTGCTGGGTTGGATTGAGCGCGGCGAACTGAAGCCGCGCACGACAGAGTTCCAGGGGCTGGAGTCAGCTTCGCAAGCGTTCGTCGAATTGCTCGGTGGGGGCACGGTGGGGACCACGATCGTCAGGCTTTAGCGGGCGCCCAGCCGGATCACGTGACGCTCAGTGTGGCTCTCGTGGACTACCTGGTACTGCTCGTAGGAATACCAGTCGTGTCGCCAACGGATGCTCGAAGTTCCTGGAGGGTCTTGAAGTCGATCATCCATCTGGCGACTTCGGCCGTTTCTCGCATGCGCCCGGCCTCCACTTCAGAAACCATGGTCGCCGAGTCGCATTCGTAGCCCGATTACATGAACCGTTCGGGCCAGAGCAAGCCGATGATCGCCCCGAGCGCGAGGTAGGGCCCGTAGCTGAAGTGCGCCTTGCGCTTGCCCTGGGCCAGCAGGATGACCGACGGCACCCCGGCGGCGAGCATCCCGATGAACAGCCCGTACATCGCGACCGGCCACCCGAGCAGGACGCCGATGAGAATGATGAGCTTGATATCGCCGATGCCCAGCCCGCCAATTGGGCCCCCGACCAGCACTCCGAGGCCGAACACGACCGCCCCCAGCCCTACGGCGAACCCGCCGCCGTAGAGGATGTCCGCGACACTACGGTCGGGCCAGGCCCAGCTGAAGGCGAGGGCCGCGAGCAGCGCCGGGTAGCTCAGGGTGTTCGTGATGCGGCGGCGTTCGAAGTCGGTGCTCGCCATCACGCAGAGCGAGACGCCGAAGAGCGCCGTCAGCAGGGCTGGCCCGAAATCGTAGTGCCCGGGGCGGAAGGCTATCCCGACCACCACCGCGCAGGCGAGGGCGAGGCCTCCGCGGATGAGCCAGGCCGCCCGGCCACTGGCCGGCGCGGAACGGAACTCGGTCTCGCGATAGAGACGGTGCTGGAGGCTACCGGCGAACCAGCCGCCAGGGACGGCGATCACGGTGGCAAGGACAGGGACAAGCGTTTCCATCACTCTCATTGTCGGCCGGAACGGCGGCACTGAGTAGTAAGAACCTGCCCGCTCCTGGAGTCCCGGCTTGTTTCGCCGCTCGGCCCGGTGGTCTATTCTTCGCCGCCAACGAAGGAGACCGCTATGCCCGCCGAACCACCGCTCGCGACCGAAGACGAAGTCCGCTCCTGGTTCCAGACCTGCTCCAACTGGGGCCGCTGGGGGCCCGACGACAATGCCGGGACGATCAACCTGATCACGCCGGAGAAGCGCCAGCAGGCGGCCGGGCTGGTGAAGAGCGGACGAGCCGTGTCGCTTTCGTTCCCCTGGAACACGGTCGGCGGCCCGGGAAACTGGAACCCGGCCCAGCACTACCTGCGCACGCTGCGAGACGCCGCCGTGGACTACATCGGCATCCTCTTCCACGGCTATGCGACGACTCACATCGACGCCCTCTGCCACATCTTCTGGGAGGGCAAGATTTACAATGGCAAGCCGGCCGAGGACGTGACCTCGATGGGCGCGCGCTCAGGGTCGGTGGACGCCTGGAGCAACGGGATCACGACCCGGGGCGTGCTCATCGACATCCCGAAGTTCCGCGGCGTGGATTACGTGAGCCTGGACCGGCCCGTGAGGGGCTGGGAGATCGAGGCGGCGGCTGAGAAGCAGGGCGTGCCCCTCGAGTCGGGCGACGCGCTGCTCGTACACAGCGGGCGGGCGGCCTTCTACGTGGGCAATCCGGACGCGGCGCCCGGTGCTCGCCCCCAGCCGGGCCTGCACGCCGACGTCTGCCCGGTGCTCAAGAAGCACGACATCGCGCTGCTCGGCTGGGACCAGCTCGACGCCAGGCCGTCCGGCTACGAGATGTTCGAGAACCCAATCCGGGCCGGAGGGCCGGTGCACGTCCTCGCGATCGTCTACATGGGCATGCCGCTGTTGGACAACGCCTGCCTCGAACCGCTGGCCGCCGCCTGCGCCGAAGAAGGCCGCTACGAGTTCCTGCTGACGGTGAACCCGCTGCACATTCGCGGGGGCACGGGTTCGCCGGTAAACCCAATCGCCATCTTTTGAGCCCCGGCCGCGCTCGCCGGCGATGGGTCCTCGCCCGCGGGCCGTCGTTGGTACCACGACGGAGTAACGGCATCGAGGAATCAGTACCGCGACCGAGAGGGAGCCGGCGGTCCAGCACGAACGACGCCATGCGCCGCAGCCACTCGCCAAGAACGGACTCTCCGCACGCAAGTCGCGGGTGTCCGTCCGCGCAACCCTCCCCTTCCGCGCGAAACAGCCGATGTTCCACAGAGGACCGCGCATCGACGCGACGTAATCGCGGCGCTTCGTGAGCGTTCGCCGCGCCGCCGGCTCCCTTAGGGGCATCGCGGCGTAGAATGCCCGAAACGCCGAGCAGGAGCGCCGCCGTGTGGTTCCGGACCAGGAAGAACGAAGACCGTAAGGCAGAGGAGGCCGCTCCCGTGGCTGTAGCCGAACCCGTGGCGCCCATCGCCATGCCCGTACCTCCGGCCGAGGCGCCGCCGCCCGTGGGCGGCATGCTCGCCGCGCGGCTCACCGCTCCCATGAAAAGCCAGGCTTCCAGTTCCGATGTCCGCAGCGAACGGCTCTTTCGCAAGGTGAAGTCGGAGGTCGATGCCCTGCGTTCGACGATCGACGCGCTCCACGCCGTGCCGGAAGAGCTGACAACGCTCGACCTGGACGAAGTGATGGCCCACCCGGAGGCCGCCGCCGCCCTGCCTCCGCCCGTGCTCGTCCGCGCCCTGATCGAATCCCGCGGTCAGAACCGGCGCTTGCTGCGACGGCTGGGGAAGTCCGAGAGCCGCAACGGACGGCTCTCGGCGAAGGTGCGGCGATTGAAGGCCCAGCGCGCCTACCACAACGGCCGCACGGAGACGCTCGACCATGTTATCGCGGCGCTCCACGACAACCTGAGCGATCTGCGGCTCCAGCGCGACCTGCGCGGCGAACTGGGGCCGGCGCCCGTTCCGCTTTACACAAACGGAAGCGCTGGCGTTGAGGCCCTGCCCGTGGCCGAACACGCGTGAGCGGCCCTCAGACGCGCGATTCCCGCGCGATGCTCGCGCCCGCGGATGCGGTGATCGAGGCCGCCCGCCTCCGCGCGGACGCCGAGACGCGCTACGGCGAAGTCGATCTGCTCGTGGCGGCTCTGCGCGAACACATCGATGACCTTCGCCTGGAACGCGACCGCCTCCTGCGCGATGTCGCCCGTATGCGCGACGATCTGCGCCGCGAACGCGCGACCTGGCTCGACCGGGGCATGAAACCCTCACGATAGTGGTGAGGGAGCGCCGGGCATCCGCCGCTACGCCAGCGGCCACTGGGGGCCGCGACTCCACCGGGCGGCGCCGCTCCTAAACGACCGGCGGCAGGGGCGTGTTGATCAGCTCTTCCATGCCCTTGAGCACCGTGCCCATCACCATGTTGTGGATCGGCGGGCCGAGCAGTTCCAGGACGGTACCGCCGTGCTTCACGTCGATGTAGACGAGCCCGTTCGGGTTCACCTCGGCGAGCACTTCTTCGATCGTCGAACTGGCCGAGATCTGGGCGGTGCCGAGTGGCGGATAGACCCAATCGACGCGCCCGCCATCAGCCACCGCCTTGCGCGCGGCGGCCACGAGGTCCGGCACGTAGACGCCGATGTGCTGAATGCCCTCGCCGTGGATCTTCAGCCAATCGCTGTGCGGCGTATTGCCCTTCACCACCTCGATGATTTCGAGGGCGAGGCCAGCCATCGAACCGTAGTAGACCTTGAGTTCGGCCGGGCGGCCAAACTGG
>JANXYE010000037.1 GCA_025350285.1 Chloroflexota bacterium | reverse complement strand
GCATCGACCCGGACCGCGTGTTCGCCACCGGCATGTCGAACGGCGCCGAAATGGCCGCCCTCGCGGGCTGTCGCCAACCGGACATCTTCGCCGCCGTGGCCCCCGTCGCCGGCGTCATCTTCGATGGCTGCGAAAGCCCGGGCGCGCCCATCATCGCCTTCCACGGCACGGCCGATGAGAACATCCCCTTCGAATACGCGCCCGAGGCCGTCGCCGAGTGGGCCCGGGCCGATGGCTGCGCCTCCGGCCCCAAACGCGAGGAGGTGACGGAACACGTCGCTACGGTTGCTTACGCCGACTGCGACGGCAGGGACGTCATCCTCTACGTAATCGAAGGAGGCGGCCACACCTGGCCCGGCGCCGAAGACGACGCTGGCGGCGTCGGCCCGACCACCCACGAAATCAACGCCAATGAGTTGATCTGGGCGTTCTTCGTGGCCCATCCGCGCTTGCCCCGCTGAAGTCGAGGTCTTTCTTCTCTCTGCTCGCCGGATGGCTGGGCCCGAACACCCTACCCCTGAACCAGCCCGACCACGACCCGCGCCGCCTCTTCGACGCTCAGCGCGTCCGTGTTGATGACCAGATCGTAGGTGTTGGCGTTCTCCATCTCGAGACCGTAAAAGCGGCGCAGGAAGTCAACACGGGCATCGTCCGAATGTTCGATCTCGGAAGCCGCCTTCGATTCAGCAACGCCTGACGCCGCAACGATCCGCTGCACGCGCGTCGCCTTCGACGCGCTCACGAGCACGCGGAGCACGTTCGGCTTGCCCGCCAGCGCCAGGCCCGCCCCATGCGCGACGATCACCACGAAGTCCATCGCCGCCGTCTCCTCGATCACCTCGCGGATGAGTTCTTCGTAGCCCTGCTTGCCCGCATGCCCGGAAGCGACGGCCGAGCCGGCGCCTCCCAGCTGCTCCAGAAGGCGGCTGAGGATGCCCTTCCGCGACTCGGCCGAAGAGATCTCTTCGGGCGTCGCCCCGGAGAGCGCAGCCGCCCGGTCGATGATCTCCGTATCGACATAACGAAAACCAAGTTCGTCCGCGATAGCGGAGCCGATGTCGTCCCCGCCCGCTCCGAGGGTCCTGGCGATTGTCACCACTGTGAAGCGCATTGCGAAGACCTCCCACCACGGACGCTCTCACCGTTATACAACGGCCAGGCCGCGGAACGCACGAACGCCTTGGCGCCGCCAATCACATACGTTCGATGATCGTCGCGGTGCCCATGCCGCCGCCCGTGCACATCGCGATCAGCGCCGTCGAAAGGTTGCGCCGCTCCAGTTCGTCCAGCGCGGTCTGGATGAGCATCCCGCCGGTCGCGCCGATAGGATGGCCCAGCGCGATGGCGCCCCCGTTCACGTTCAGCAGCGTGTCGTCGATATCGAACTCGCGCTGGAACTTGAGCACGACCGCCGCGAACGCCTCGTTGATCTCGAAGAGGTCGATGTTTCGCTTCGTCATGCCGGCCTTCTTGACGGCGATCTGGGCCGCCGGCGCCGGCGCTGTCAGCATGATCACGTGCTCGGCCCCGGCCGTGGCGGTCATCACCACCCGGCCACGCGGCTTCAGGCCGTGGGCCTTCGCATACTCCGGCGAGGCCAGCAGGAGGGCGCTCGCCCCATCAACGACGCCCGAGGAGTTCCCGGCGTGGTGGACGTGCTCAACCTGCTTGATCCGCGGATACACGTCCTTGCAGATCTCGTCGAAGGTGCGCGTGTCGTTCGAGGGGTTCATCACGCCCATCTTGGCGAACGACGGGTTGAGCGCCGCCAGGCTCTCCATCGTCGTGCCGGGCCGCGGGTATTCGTCGTGGTCCAGCGCCAGCGTGCCGTCGTCGTTGTGGATCGGGACGACGCTCCGGTTGAAGTGGCCCGCATCGATCGCCGCCGCCGCGCGCGCCTGGCTCTGCACGCCGAGCCGGTCGCAGTCTTCGCGCGTGAACCCTTCGACGGTGGCGATAAGGTCTGCCGAGATGCCCTGCGGCACGAGCGGATACTGCGCGTAAAGGTGGGCGTTGTTCGCCGTAAAGCCGTCCACGTGGAGCGAAGCCGGGCGGGACATCGACTCGACGCCGCCCGCGACAACGAGCGCCTGCTGGCCGGACATCACGCTCATGGCGGCCACATTCACGGCCTGCTGGGCGGAGCCGCAGAACCGGTGGAGCGTGACGCCGGGCACCGTCACCGGCCAGCCCGCGTCGAGCGTGGCCATCCGGGCGATGTCCATCGCGTGGTCACCGACGCCTGAGCCGTTCCCCATGATCACGTCTTCGACGTCCACCGGATCGAAGCCAACACGCTCCTGGAGGGCGTTCAACACCTGCGCCAGGATGCGCTGCGGGTGGATGTGCGTCATGCTCCCGACGCCCGGCTTGCCGCCGCCGCGGGGCGAACGGACGCCATCGATGATCCATGCTTCGTTCATATGCGTGCTCCAGTGGCGGATTCGAGGTAGCCGATACGCTAATCCCCCCTCGGTCTCGGTCAAGTGACGAGCCTGTACTGGTCGCTGGTCATGGACGACTCCTGCCGTACGTCCGGCCCTTGTACATGGGCGCCTCCCGGCCGATGTTCGGGCCAGTCCAGGTGCCTCGGCGGCATCATTCCGTGCGCCAGCGTATCCTCGCAAGGGAGGAGTCCTATGCCGCCCGCTCTCACGACGCTGCGCGTTGGCTCGCCTGCGCCCGCCTTCTCCGGCCCCTGCTCGGACGGCGCCACGCGTTCGCTCGACGGCTTTGCCAGGGGCAGCCTGCTGCTCGTCTTCCTTCGCCACCTCGGCTGAGTGCCCTGCCGAGAGCATGCGTCGCAGTTGTGGCGCGAACGGAAGCGACTGGCCGAGCTGAACACCGAAGTCCTCCTCGTCTCCTTCGAGGAACTCCCGCGCGTCCGCTGGTACCTGGAG
>JANXYE010000022.1 GCA_025350285.1 Chloroflexota bacterium | reverse complement strand
CACCGCTAACTTTCTTGGGGCTTTTGCCGGCGATCGGGACGATGTCGGCTTCGAAGGCAGCAATCCCGACCGGATTCTGCGGCGAACGCCTGCCCAACTTGACGGTGGCGCCGTTGCGTAGGTGTAGGAGGCCGGTAGGCCCCGCGTAAACATCCAAGATCTGTGCACCACGGTGCCGAACTATCCCCCCGACGGCGGCTCCCGGTCAAGTTAGACCGCACCCCACGGGTGTGCCCGGTTCCGAGTCAGCCGTGCCAAGTGTCGCGCCGCAGTCGAACACACAGACACGCTCGGCGGCGGTGGCAAGACGGTGTGTTTACCGACGCATGGCCAACACCAGTTGTTCCAAGACTACGAGTGCCGGTACGAAGACGAGTACGACGGGGTCTTCTACGGCTCGTTCGGAGCGCTGCTCTCCTCGTTCGAAGAGTATGCCGAAGGCGATGTCGCACACCTGAACGTTCCGGTCTGGGTGGAGCACCTTGCCTTCAAGCGAAAACATATCGATTGCCATGGGTGACCTCCCCGTGTTTGCCACGGCCGAGCGCTCAACGGCCGCGCCAGGCCCGCACTCTAAACGCCAGCGGGGCTGTCGGCGGCGGTGCGGCCCGCCCGCAGTGCCTCGAGCTACGGCCGCCTCGCGATGGAACGCGGCCCATATCGATGCCCGCGGCGACCGGCACGATGACAACATCGTCATCCATTGCGGCTGAGCCCGTCGCGCGGCCAACGCCGCAGGAGGCCGTCAAATCCCGCGTTAGCCGGCCATGAGTTCGAACATGCGGCCGATCATCTTCTGAGGGTCGTCGCCGGGGAACAGGATGTGCGCCTGCTCCAGGTCCTGCTGCGATAGGCGCGTGTCGCCGCCCCACCAGGAAACGTCCTTGTATGGCGTTTGCGACACTAAGAATGAGTCGAGGACAACGTTCGGGTCGCCGAGACGGGCCTCGTGCTCCTTGACGCGCTTGGCGAATTCGACCTTTGGATCGTGCTTGCCCTGAAGGTTGCGGAGGCCCTTCGGGTCCACGAATGTCAGGTGCTGCTTTGCGCCGTCGATCAGCCAGATGATGAAGTCCGGGTAGAAGTTGCCGGCCTCGAAGAAGCCGAGGCCCTTGCCCCGGCTGCGGTTGCGCAAAACATAGAGTTCCTTGCCCGCGAAGGCTTGCGGGTTGGCTGCGTGGTAACCGCGCAGGTGACGAACGAAGTCCCGCTCGCCCTTATTCAAGGCGACAGGAGTGACGGTGCTGGCCGTGCTGTCGAGGTGCACAAGCGGTACGTAGAGGTGCCGGTCGAACGTCAAAGCGGTGAACGTGGCTCGTTGGTGGTCCAGCGGCGCGCCGAGTGCGATCTCGGCCTGAAGGGCAACCAATTCAGCCTTCAGATCCGTTTCGGCCTCGTGGACCTGGAACGTGTACTCGGCGAAGAAGTTGCCATCGTCCGGCTTGAGTTCGCGGTATTCGAGGAAGTCCTTCTCCCACTCGGCCTGCCGAAACTTGTAGTAGCGCTCCGCGTACTTTTTGAGCAGCGCGAGAGCGATGTCGTGCCAGAGGCGGACGCGAGCGAAGGTCGTGAAGTCCATCTCCTCGGCGGGGATGAAGAGGGTGTACCAGTCGTGACGATCGAGGAGTGCACGCGCGGCTTCCCGCGGAATGGCCATGTTGTGCCATGCCTTCTCGGCCTTGAACCGCTCCAGGTCGAGCCAGATGGCGTCGAAATCGAGGAACGCCAGATGGTCCGCGAGGAGCGCCCGTTCGTCTTTCGCTGGCGCGGCCCCGTCCGGCGGTCGGGTGCCGTCGCTCGACCGCGACTGGATGCGCGGATACCAATCGAGGGAGATCGACGAATGCACGATCTGATCCGGGACGTTGCCGTCGAGGACGGGCCGCGGCCCGTCGCGCTTGAAGTCTTTGCCGGCCTGGAGTTTGAGCGTGAGCAGGCGAACGCCGTCGAAGTCGCCGCCCGGCTCCAGTCGGTTGATGACGCGGAGTTTGATCTCTTCGAGGTCGTCTGAGATCGGGAGGCCCTCCTCTTCGAGGAACTCCTTGAATTGCTGCATATAGTCCGCGCGGACGCCGAAGACGTTCAGCGTTTCTACAGTCGGGATCGCAGCCGGGTGCGACTCGCCGTCGTCCCGAACGACGTGCGCTGAGCGCTTGAGGGAGAAGTCGTAACCTTTGAGGCGCACGCCGCGTCCAAAGAGTTGGATGATCTCGGACCCCTCGGACTTGCCCACGTTCATCAGGCCCATGGTGCTGACGCGCCAGCTGCTCCAGCCTTCGCTGAACTTCTTCGCCCCAATGAGGACGTTCACGGTGGATTCGCGTTCGTTGATCTTGCGGAAGAGAGAGCCGCCGAAGTCCCGGCCATCGCCGGTCTCCAGGCGCTGTTCACGGCAGAGGGTCACCACCTTGGCCGCGTCCCCGACGTTGACGACCCCGAACGGTTCATTGCCGCCGACGCGCAGT